>JAJYQH010000310.1 GCA_021794705.1 Actinomycetes bacterium
GAGCAGCGCCGGCGGGTCGCGACCCGCTTCGAGTCGACCCCGCACCACACCTTTCCGATGAGCGACGCCGAACTCGAGCAGTGGCGCACGCAGTTCCAGGTGCCCGACGAGGGGGAACTGCGCGGCGCGGCGATTCCGCCGGTGCCACCGGGGCACCGGAACTGGTCCCAGTGGGCCTCCCGGCGGTGGCCGTCGCTGCCCGACCAGTACAGGGTGTCGTGACGGGACCGGACTGCACGGCACCGGCAACGGGCCTTACCCTGAGCGCATGACCGAGCAGCAGGCGCGAGCGACGATCTACGACGTCGCGGTGCGCGCCGGGGTGAGCCACCAGACGGTGGCCCGCATGCTGCGCGGCGAGACGGTGCGGCCGGACAACCGGGACCGGATCGCGGTGGCGCTCCGCGAGCTCAACTACCGGCCCAACGAGGAGGCCCGGGCCCTGGCACGGAACCGCTCCAACCGGATCGGCGTTCTCGGGGGCCACATTTCCGATGGTGCGCCGGCCAAGATCCTCGCCGGGGCCAACCGCGCCCTCCGCGAGGCGGGCTTCGTCCTCGACACCATCGCGTTCGACCCCGACAACGTCGTCGACACCGACCAGGCGGTGCAGGCGGTCGAGCGGTCGCACCTCGCGGGGGTCCTGGTCATCGCGCCCACCGACATCGTCGTGGGGGCCCTCGATCTCACCCGGCTCGGGATCCCGGTGGCGGTCGAGGCGGACATCATCGACAACCGGCGCCCCGACTTCAACGCCTCCATCGCGCTGGCCGTCGAACATCTGCTCGCCCTCGGGCATCGCCGGTTCCTGCACATCGCCGGACCGCAGAACTGGCCGTCGGCCCGCCACCGTCGGCAGGTCGTCGACGACGTGCTCGCCCGGAACGGCGCCAGCGCCACCACCGCCTTCGGTGACTGGAGCGCGGAGTCCGGAGCCCTGGCAGCGGCGCAGCTGCCCGACGAGGCGACCGCGGTGGTGTCGGCGAACGACCTCATGGCCCTGGGAGCGATGAGCGTGTTCTTCGCCCGCGGCCTCGACGTACCGGGCGACGTGAGCATCACCGGATTCGACGGCGACCCCGACACGGAATTCTGGCGGCCGCCGTTGACCACCGTGGCCGTCGACTACCTGGCGTCCGGCCGGTACTCGGCCGAGTTCCTCCTGAGTCTCATCGAGGGCGCCCCCGAGCCGGCGCCACTGCGGCCCCCACACCTCATCGTGCGTGAGAGCACCGCTCCGGTGCGGCCCCGCACCCGCATCCCAAGCGGCCGCGAGCGCTCGCCCGCGAGGTAACGATCCGGTCACGGCCGGTCCGTCCTTCAGCACAGCCCTTGACACGCCACCTCGCGATCGACCAGTGTTACCGGTAACAGTTACCGCTAACACTTGACGGAGACTCAATGACGAGCGAGTGGGACGACGGCCGTATCCGCTTCGGGGCGGCCTACTACTACGAATACCAACCGACCGAGTCGCTCGAGCGCGACCTCGACCTCATGCGCGAGGCCAACTTCACGGTGATCCGCGTCGGGGAGTCCGTGTGGTCGACCTGGGAGCCCCGCAACGGGGAGTTCTCCCTCGAGTGGATGCAGCCGGTGCTCGACGGCGCGCACGCCCGCGGCATCGACGTCATCCTCGGCACGCCCACCTACGCCGTGCCGCCGTGGCTGTTCACCCAGTACCCCGAGATCGCGGGTCAGGCGGCGACCGGCGTCCGGCACCCCTGGGGGGCGCGCCAGGAGGTGGACATCACCCACCCCGCCTTCCTGTTCCACGCCGAGCGGGTGATCCGGCGGATCGTCGAGCGCTACGCGTCGCACCCGGCGGTCATCGGCTACCAGCTCGACAACGAGCCCGGCGTGCTGCTGCTGCACAACCCGGCCACCTTCCGCAGGTTCGTCGACTGGCTGCGCGAGCGCTACGGGGACGCCGACACCCTCAACCGCGAGTGGGGCCTCACCTACTGGTCGCACCGCATCTCCGACTTCTCCGAACTGTGGGTTCCCGACGGCAACGCCCAGCCGCAGTACGACCTCGCGTGGCGGCGGTTCCAGGACGGGTTGGTCACCGAGTTCATCGGCTGGCAGGCCGACATCGTCCGGGAGTACGCACGCCCCGACCAGTTCGTCACGACCTGCCTCGCCCTCGACCGGCCGGCGCTCAACGAGGCCCGCCTCGGCGAGCGGCTCGACGTCACGGCGTCCAACCCCTATTACGCGATGCAGGACCACCTCGACCTCACCAAGGACCTCGCCCGACCGACGTCGTGGACGCGCAGCGGAGTCCAGGGCCTGCTCGAGCTGGCCGACCGGAGCTACGGGGTGCGCGGCGAACGGTTCCTCGTCACGGAGACCAACGCCCAGTCGATCGGCGGCAGTTCGCACAACCTTCCGCCGTACCCCGGCCAGCTCGTCCAGGCCGGGCTCGCCCTCGTCGCACGCGGCGCGGCGATGATCGAGTACTGGCACTGGCACAGCCTGCACTACGGCACCGAGACCTACTGGATGGGCGTCCTCCCGCACAGCCAGCAGCCCGGGCGCGTCTACCGGGAGCTCACCGAGCTCGGCTCCGTGCTCAAGGCGATCGGGCCGAGCCTCACGGGGTACGTGCCGGACGCCGACGTGGCGGTGCTGTGGTCGACCGACTCGAAGCACGCCCTCGAGTTCCAGCCCCCGATCGAGGGCCCCGACGCCGCGCACGGCTACGTGCAGCGCAATCCGGCGGCGTACGCGACCATCGTCAACGCGTTCCACCGGGGCGTCCTGGACGCCGGTGGCCAGGCGCACATCGTCGACGTCGAGCACCTCGCCGGGCTCACCGGCGCCGAGCTCGCGTCCCGGTACCCGGTCGTGGTCGCGGCCGGGCTCTACGTGGCCACCGACGACCTGCTGCGGCTGCTCGTCGACTACGCGGAGGCGGGCGGCCATCTGGTCGTCGGCATCCGCACCGGCTACGGCGACGACGAGGCCCGCGCCCGGATGGCCGTGGCCCCGGACGGGCTGGCCGAGGCGGCGGGGATCGACTACGAGGAGTTCTCCTCGCTCGCCGAACCGCTGCGCGTGACCGGGGCCGACGGCTTCACCGTCCCCGAGGACGCCGCCGGGCTGCACTGGGCCGACGGCGTCCGCGTGCACGACGCGGAGGTGCTCGCCCGCTACGAGCACCCGTGGCTCGGCACCTTCCCGGCGGTCACCCGCCACCGGGCCGGACGCGGTCAGGTCACCTACGTCGGCACCGTGCCGAACCGGGGACTCGCCCGCGCCCTGTTCGCCGACGTCGTGACCCCGCTGGCCCGGGACTGGGAGCGCGACCCGGCGGTCACCGTCCTGTCGGGAACCACCGGGTCCGGGCGCGTGGTATTCCTCCACAACTGGTCGTCCACGGAGGCCTCCGCCACCGTGCCCGTGACGGCCGCCAACCTCGTCGACGGCGAGTCCTTCGCCGCCGGCTCACGGCTGACTCTGCCCGCCTGGGGAGTCGTCGTCCTGCAGGTCAACGACTGACCTGCCCACCCACCACAACACCTTCCGAGGAGCACCGATCATGACCAGCCTTTCCCGCCGCAACCTGCTGCTCGCCGGAGCGGGCGCCGCCTCAGCCGCCGCGCTGAGCGCCTGCTCCCCCACCGCCGGCCAGGCCCCCAAGGGCGGCAGTAGCGCCGCCGCCAGTTCGAGCAGTTCCGCGATCAGCGACGCCGACCGCCAGAAGGCCCTCAACACCCCGACCAACCTCACGTTCTGGACCTGGGTGCCGAACATCAAGAACGAGGTCGCGCTCTTCATGAAGGCCTACCCGAACATCAAGGTCGACGTGCAGAACGTCGGCCAGGGCGCGGCCCACTACCAGAAGATGCGTACGGCACTGAAGGCGGGCAAGGGCGCCCCCGACGTGGCGCAGGTCGAGTTCCAGTACGTCAACTCGTTCACGCTGACCAAGGACCTCCTCGACCTCACCCCGTACGGTGGCGCGTCCCTGCAGTCGAAGTTCGTGCCGTGGACCTGGAGCCAGGTGGCCTTCAACGGCGGCATCTGGTCGGTGCCGCAGGACTCGGGCCCCATGGGCAACCTGTTCCGCTCCGACATCATGTCCCAGGCCGGCATCACGACCGGGGCGGCCACGTGGGACGAGTACATGACCCAGGCCGAAACGGTGCGCAGCAAGACGTCGTCCTACATCTCCAACTTCGCGCCCACCCAGGCCGGCGTCATGATCGGGCTGTTGTGGCAGGCGGGCTCCAAGCCGTTCGGCTACGACGGCAAGCAGACCGTGAAGATCAACCTCACCGA
>JAJYQH010000210.1 GCA_021794705.1 Actinomycetes bacterium
AGGGGTCAGCTCTGACCACCTGCGTCGATCATATCCGTTTGTGTTGGTTTTGGGAAGTTTTCCCGTTGGTTTGCTTTTGACTGTGTTGTTCTCGGCCTGCCTCGCACGTCATCTGCGGCGGACCAGGCAGTGAGGCTCCTCACCCGGTCCTTGTCATCAAGCTAGGACGACGAGGAACTCGGCGCTGGAATGAGTGAAATCCGGCGGCCGGGGTGATGGCAGGGGTGACGGCGGTCTTCGGCCCTCGCGCGGAGGGGCGGGCGATCGCTGCTGACAGAGCGTCGAGAACGCCCGCCCCGGCAGAGAACTCCCGCCCGACCGTCGAGAACGCCCGCCCCGGCAGAGAACTCCCGCCCGACCGTCGAGAACGCCCGCCCCGGCAGAGAACTCCCGCCCGACCGTCGAGAACGCCCGCGCCGGGGGTCGGTGCCGGGGGTCGGTGCGGGGACGACGCGGTGATCGTGCCCGACCATGGACGTTTCGTAGGAGGGGTCTTCGACGACCGAACGTCCACCGAACCCCTGACCGCCCGCGGGCGGCGTGGCTCAGGACCCGCGCTTCTGCAGGTTCGCCCACTCGTCGCGAAGTCCGACCGTGCGGTGGAACAGGATGGGGTTCTCGGTGTCTCTGGCGAAGTAGCCGAGCCGCTCGAACTGGACGACCTCCCCGGGCTCGGCCGTGGCGAGGGCCGCCTCCGCCTTCACGCCGTCGACGAGGTCGAGGGAGTCGGGGTTGAGGTCGTCGAGGGGTTCCCCGGTGCGCTCTCCCGGGATTGCCGCGCTGAACAGGCGGTCGTACAACGCCGCCTGGATGTCGAGGGCGTGGGGAGCGGACACCCAGTGCAGGGTGGCCTTGACCTTGCGGCCATCGGGGGTCGACCCGCCGCGCGACTCGGGGTCGTAGGTGGCGAGCACCTCTACGACCCGCCCGTCGGCGTCCCGCACCACATCGGTGCAGGTGACGAAGTAGCCGCCCCGCAACCGCACCTCGCGACCCGGGGACAGGCGGAAGAACTTGGGCGGCGGCACCTCCGCGAAGTCGTCCTGCTCGATGAACAGCTGACCACTGAAGGCGACGGCACGCGATCCGTCCTCGGGGTTCTCGGGGTTGTTGACGAGCTCGAGGTACTCCACCGCAGGACGCCCGCCCTCGTCGGTCGGCCAGTTGGTGAGGGTGAGCCGAAGCGGGTGGAGCACCGCCATCCGCCGCATCGCGGTGCGGTTGAGCTCGCGCCGTACGTACGACTCGAGCTCCTCGATCGCCTTGACCGAGTTGTTTCGCGTGTTGCCGGTCGCCGTGCAGAAGTCGCGGATCGCCGCGGCGGGGTAGCCGCGTCGCCGCAGCCCCCGCAGGGTCGGCATCCGCGGGTCGTCCCATCCGGACACGACGCCGTCCTCGACCAGCTTGCGCAGCCGGCGCTTCGAGGTGATCGTGTGCGTGAGCTCCAGCCGGGCGAACTCGCGCTGCGTCGGGGCCGGGCCGTCGAGCGGCAGGTGCGCGAGGAACCAGTCGTAGAGGGGGCGGTGGCTCTCGAACTCCAGCGAGCACAGCGAGTGGGTGACCCCCTCGATCGCGTCCGACTGGCCGTGCGCCCAGTCGTAGGTGGGGTAGATGCACCATTCCGCGCCGGTGTTGTGGTGCTCGGCGTGGCGGATGCGGTACATCACGGGGTCGCGCAGCCACATGTTCTCGGCCTGCATGTCGATCTTCGCCCGCAGGCAGCGGCTTCCGTCGGGGAACTCCCCGGCTCGCATCCGCCGCAGCAGGTCGAGGCTCTCCTCCGCCGGGCGGTCGCGGTAGGGGCTCTCGATGCCCGGACGCCCGTAGCCGCCCTTCTGCTCGGAGATCGTCGCGGCGTCCTGGTCGTCGACGTAGGCGAGGCCCTCACGGATGAGGTACTCGGCCCACTCGTACAGCGTGCCGAAGTAGTCGGAGGCGTGCACCACGGTGCCGGGGTGGTAGCCGAGCCAGGCGATGTCGTCCTTGATCGACGAGACGTACTCCGTCTCCTCGGTGTCGGGGTTCGTGTCGTCGAGCCGCAGGTTGCACACGCCGCCGAAGTCGGCGGCGATGCCGAAGTTCGCGACGATGGCCTTCGCGTGCCCGATGTGGAGGTAGCCGTTGGGCTCCGGGGGGAAACGGGTCTGGACACGGCCGCCGTAGGTGCCCTGGGCGAGGTCGCGCCGCACCAGGTCGCGGATGAAGTCGCTCGCCCCGCTCGTCGCCGTGTCGGTCATAGGCAGAGAGTAGCGGGCGGCGGCGAACCGGTTCACCTCGGGCCGGGGGCCCTCACAGCAGTTCGCGGAACCTGCGGAGCCGGGTAAGTGCCGCGTCGTGCCCGAGGATCTCCATCGACTCGAACAGGGGCGGGGAGACCTGGCGTCCGGTGATCCCGACCCGCACCGGGCCGAAGGCCACCTTGGGCTTGAGACCGAGGTCGTCGACGAGCGTCGCCCGCAGGGCTGCCTGGATGGTCGCGGCGTCCCAGGGCGCGAGGCCCTCGAGGACGCCGATCGAGGCGTCGACGACCCGGGCCGCGTCGTCGCCGAGCTTGTCCAGCGCCGCCTGCTGCACCTCCAGGGTGGCGTCGTCGACGAGCAGGAAGTCGAGCTTGTCGGCGGCCTCTCCCAGCAGGGTGAGGCGTTCCTGGATGAGCGGGGTCGCCCGGCGGACCAGGTCGCGCCGGTCGGCGTCCGGTTCGCTCCAGACGCGGCGCTCGACGAGGTGTTCGATGATCCGGTCGGCGAGCAGGTCGGGGTCCATCGCGCGGATGTAGGCACCGTTGAGCCAATCGAGCTTCTGCACGTCGAAGATCGGCCCGGTGGTGTTGACACGCGACCAGTCGAACGAGTCGACGAACTGCTCGAGGGTCGCGATCTCGCTGCCGTCGTCGCCCACCGGCGGATACGCGAGCAGCTGGAGGAAATTGCGCAGCGCCTCGGGCAGGTAGCCCTGCTCGCGGAACCACAGCAGCCGGGCCGCGGGGTTGCGGCGCTTGCTGATCTTCGACTTGTCGGAGTTGCGCAGGAGGGGCATGTGCGCGTACTGCGGCACCGGAATGCCCAACCACTGCTGCAGCAGGATGTGCTTGGGGGTGGAGCTGATCCACTCCTCGCCCCGCACGACCGTCGTGATGCCCATCTCGTGGTCGTCGACGACCACTGCCAGGTGGTAGGTCGGGTAGCCGTCGGCCTTGAGGATCACCTGGTCGTCGGGCCGGGGCGCCCTGACCTCCCCGCGGACGAGGTCGTGGAAGGCGAGCGGCACGTCGTCGGGAATGAGCATCCGCACCACCGGGGTGTCGGTGAACCCGGGCAGGGCCGCCCGCTCCTCGCGGGTCTTCCCGTAGCAGAGCCGGTCGTAGCCGCTGCCCGACTTGTCCTTCTGCTGCCGCTCGCGCATCTCGGCGAGCCGCTCGGCCGAGCACCAGCAGTAGTAGGCGTGGCCGTCGGCGAGCAGCCGCTCGACGTAGGGGCGGTAGGTGTCGAGCCGTTCCGACTGGCGGTAGGGGCCGTAGGGGCCGCCGCGCTGCGGGCCCTCGTCGGGGGCGAGACCCAGCCAGTCGAGCGAGTCGTAGATCTGCTGCTCCGACCCCTCGACCAGCCGCACCCGGTCGGTGTCCTCGATCCGCAGGACGAAGCGGCCGCCGGTGCGCCGGGCCCAGGCGACGTCGAACAACGCCATGTACGCCGTGCCGACGTGGGGATCCCCGGTCGGCGAGGGCGCCACGCGGGTGCGCGCGGGAGCGTGGGACGCGGCCGACGGGTCACTGGCGATGCTCATGGGGCCAGCCTATCGGCGCTCGTCCGACCGCCCGAAACGGCGGGACGCCGCACGCCCGGCCGCCCTGCGACCACGGCGGATTGCGGCGGCCGCCGCCGCCCACGGTACGGTCGGGGAATGGCACCGAGCTCCACCTACCGGTTGCAGATCACTCCCTCCTTCACCCTGTTCGACGCCGCCGCGGTGGTCCCGCGGCTGGCCGATCTCGGCGTGGGCGCGGTGTACGTCTCTCCCCTGCTCACCTCCACGACCGGCTCCGACCACGGCTACGACTGGACCGACCCGCGCGAGGTCGACCCCCAGCGCGGGGGCGAAGAGGGCTGGCAGGCGCTCCTGGCGGCGTCCCGCGCGCACGGCCTGGGCGTCGTGGTCGACATCGTCCCCAACCACATGGGCATCTCCAAGCCCTGGGAGAACCGCTACTGGTGGGACGTGCTCACCCACGGACGCCGGTCGCGGTACGCCCAC
>JAJYQH010000071.1 GCA_021794705.1 Actinomycetes bacterium
GGCCTGCTCGATCCGGGCGGCGTCCTCGCGGCGGCCGAGGTGGTCGAGCAGCAGGGCCATCGAGCTGATCGCGGCGGTGGGGTCGGCGATCTGCTTGCCGGCGATGTCCGGCGCCGAGCCGTGCACCGGCTCGAACATCGAGGGGTACTCGCGGGTGGGGTTGATGTTGGCACTTGCGGCCAGCCCGATTCCACCGGTCACCGCGGCCGCCAGGTCGGTGACGATGTCGCCGAACAGGTTGTCGGTGACGATGACGTCGAACTGGCTCGGGTCGACGACCATCGCGATCATCGCCGCGTCGATGTGCAGGTAGTTCGTGCTGACCTCGGGGAAATCGCGACCGACCTCACGGAAGACCCGGTTCCACAGCCCGCCCGCGTTGACCAGCACGTTGTGCTTGTGCAGCAGGGTGAGCTTCCTGCGCCGCCGCATCGCCCGCTCGTAGGCGTCGCGCACGACCCGCTCGACCCCGTACGCGGTGTTGACGCTCACCTCGGTGGCCAGTTCCTGCGGCGTCCCGGCGCGGACCACGCCGCCGTTGCCGCAGTACAGGCCCTCGGTGCCCTCGCGCACGACGACGAAGTCGACGGACCGGCCCTCGACGACCGAGGGGGCCAGGGGGGTCGGCACGCCCGGGTAGAGCTTGCTGGGCCGCAGGTTCACGGCGTGGTCGAAGGCGAACCGCAGCTTGAGCAGCAGGCCGCGCTCGAGCAGCCCGCTGGGGATCTCGGTCGACCCGGGCGCAGCCCCCACGGCGCCCAGCACGATGGCGTCCGCCGCCGCGAGCTCGGCGAGCACCGAATCGGGCAGCACCTCGCCGGTGCGCAGCCAGCGCTGGGCGCCGAGGTCGTAGTCGACGTAGGAGAAGGTGTTCTCGCCGACCGCCGCGCGGAGCACCTTGAGCGCCTCCGCGGTCACTTCCGGGCCGATGCCGTCGCCGCCGATGACGGCGATCGTGGGCGTGCTGGGTGCGGTCACGTCTGAGGTCATGGCCAGCACAATAGGGGAGCGGGGTTGCGGGCCCCGGTGCCTCGGCCGGGTGCGGACGCCGCCGAGGGCCACATTGCGACCGTGCCCGCCCGGTGGCCGCGTCCCACGCGTTAGGTTTGGGCGCATGCCACTGAGCTTCGCTGTCCCCACCGAGTTGAGCTACTCCTCGGACGCCGACATCGCGGCGGTGCACGCCGCCCCCGGGTTCGGCACCTACTTCACCGATCACATGGTCGTGGTCGACTGGACGAGGGATCAGAGCTGGCACGACGCGCGGGTGCAGCCGTACGGACCCTTCCTCGTCGATCCGGCGTCGGCGGTGCTGCACTACGCCCAGGAGATCTTCGAGGGGCTCAAGGCCTACCGGCACGCCGACGGCTCGGTCTGGCTGTTCCGGCCGGAGAAGAACGCCGAGCGCTTCGCCCGCTCGGCCCGGCGGCTGGCCCTGCCGGAGCTGCCGGTCGACGACTTCGTCGCCAGCATCGAGACGCTCGTGCGCATCGACGAGCGCTGGGTGCCCACCGGCGCCGAGCAGAGCCTCTACCTGCGGCCGTTCATGATCGCCAACGAGAACTTCCTCGGGGTGCGCCCGGCCGAGAAGGTGCTGTACTCACTCATCGCGTCCCCCGTCGGCTCCTACTTCAAGGGCGGCGTGACGCCCGTCGACATCTGGATCAGCACTGACTACACCCGGGCCGCCCCGGGCGGGACGGGCGCGGCCAAGTGCGGCGGCAACTACGCGGCGTCCCTCCTGCCCCAGCAGCAGGCCTACGAGCAGGGCTGCTCCCAGGTGCTGTTCCTCGACGGGCGCGAGCAGAAGTGGATCGAGGAGCTCGGCGGCATGAACATGTTCGTCGTCACGCGCGAGGGTCGGCTCGTCACCCCCGAGCTCACCGGCAGCATCCTCGAGGGCGTCACCCGCGACTCGATCCTCGAGGTCGGGTCGGAACTGGGGCTGCAACCCGAGGAGCGGCGGCTGTCGCTCGCCGAGCTCACCGAGGGCGTCCAGTCGGGCGGCATCACCGAGGTCTTCGCCTGCGGCACGGCCGCCGTGCTCACCCCGATCAACAGCTTCCGCTCGACCTCCGGCGAACTCAGGGTGCCTGGCGCGCCCGGGCACTACACGATGGAGATCCGCCAGCAGCTGCTCGACATCCAGTCGGGACGCCGGGAGGACACCCACGGCTGGATGCGCCGCGTGCTCTGACCCGTCGTGACCCCGCCGGGGCCACCATCCAGGTCGCGAGACTCGGGCGCCGGACGCCACGACAGGCAGCACACTGGTGCGGCGTGCGCAGCGTCGCGCCACACCGCGGGCCGACACTCCCACGACCCGGATCCGCGTCCACCCGCCCCCGCCCCGAGGAGCAGCCCCATGACGACCCAGCCGGTGCGCCCCGAGCGCTTCCACGTGTACGACACGACGCTGCGCGACGGCGCGCAGCAGGAGGGGCTGAGGCTGACCGTCGGTGACAAGCTCCGCATCGCCGAGCTTCTCGACGAGCTGGGTGTCACGTTCATCGAGGGCGGTTGGCCGGGTGCCAACCCCAACGACACCGCGTTCTTCCAGGCCGCGCGCAGCGAGCTCACGCTGCGCAACTCCCAGTTGGTGGCGTTCGGCGCCACCCGCCGCGTCGGTGGGCGGGCCGCCGACGACCCGCTGGTGGCCGCGCTCCGCGACGCCGGCACCGACTACGTGTGCCTGGTCGCCAAGAGCCACGACAAGCACGTCATCAACGCGCTCCGCACGACGCTCGACGAGAACCTCGAGATGATCCGCGACACCGTGAGCCACCTGGTCGGCGAGGGCAAGCGGGTGTTCGTCGACGCCGAGCACTTCTTCAACGGCTACCTCGACAACCCCACCTACGCGCTGGAGGTCGTCCGGGTGGCGGCCGAGGCGGGTTCCGAGGTGGTCGTCCTGTGCGACACCAACGGCGGCATGCTCCCGACCTGGATGGGCGACATCGTCTCCGCGGCCGCCCAGATCGGCGTCGACATCGGCATCCACTGCCACAACGACACCGGCTGCGCCGTGGCGAACACCCTCGCCGCGGTGGACGCCGGCGCGATGCACGTCCAGGGCACCATCAACGGCTACGGCGAGCGCACCGGCAACGCCGACCTCACCACCGTCATCGGCAACCTCCAGCTCAAGTACGGCTGGCCGCTGGTGCCCGAGCACAGCCTCACCAACATGACCCGCATCGCGCACGCGATCGCCGAGATCGCCAACCAGGCGCCGGCCGCCCGACAGCCGTACGTGGGCCATTCGACGTTCGCGCACAAGGCGGGCCTGCACGCGAGCGCCATCCGCGTCGACTCGAACCTGTACCAGCACATCGACCCGACGCTCGTCGGCAACGACATGCGGATGCTGATCTCCGACATGTCGGGACGGGCGAACGTGCAGATCAAGGGCGAACAGCTCGGCTTCGACCTGTCCGAGCGCGATGTCGCCTCGCGCATCACCACCGTCATCAAGGACCGCGAGGCCGCGGGCTACTCGTACGAGGCGGCCGACGCGAGCTTCGAACTGCTGCTGCGCGACGAGCTCGGCCTCCTCGACAAGCCGTTCCAGGTCGAGAGCTGGCGGGTGCACACGGAACTCCGCGGTGACAACGAGACCGACTCCGAGGCGACGGTGAAGCTCACGACGGGGGGCGTCGCCCACCGCTACCTGGGCGAGGGCAACGGGCCCGTCGACGCCCTCAACTCGGCGCTGTCGGCCGCCCTCGAGCCGGTGCATCCGCAGGTGAGCGGCTACGAGCTCACCGACTACCGGGTGCGCATCCTCGACAGCAGCCAGGGCACCGACGCCATCGTCCGGGTGCTCATCGACCTCACCGACGACACCCACACGTGGACGACGGTCGGCGTCGGCACCAACGTCATCGAGGCGAGCTGGGAGGCGCTGTCCGACGGCTACCTCTACGGCCTGGTCAAGGGCTACGGCCGGATCGCCGCCGAGCCGACCCGGGCGCGGGAGGCGTCGCTGGCCTGAGTGCCTACCGGGCGATCCGGTCGATGACCAGCGGACATGGCCCGGGTGCGGCTCCCACCTCGATCGCCCCGGCGAGGGCCTCCTCCGCGCGGGCGAAGGCCTCCGGATTGTCGGTGTGCAGGGTGAGGAGCGGCTGGCCCGCGCGGACCGGGTCGCCCGGCTTGGCGTGCAGCTCGACGCCGGCGCCCGCCTGCACGGGGTCCTCCTTGCGGGCGCGGCCCGCGCCGAGCCGCCAGGCGGCCAGGCCGATGGCCAT
>JAJYQH010000260.1 GCA_021794705.1 Actinomycetes bacterium
GTTCACCTCCCCGACGAGGTCCGGCCACCGCTGGAGCAGGGTGCGCGCCGTCACCTGGGTCGACCAACCGCGCTCGGCGACCATCCGGTCGAACAGGTCGCCCACGAGCTGCGGATCTCGCGGGTCGGGGCCGGGCCCCGACCAGTCGGAGCTCACCGGCTTGGGCCGGGCCCGCGGACGCCGGGACACTCCCCGGGGAGGGGGTAGTGGGCTGTTGCGGGTCTGGTCGGCGATGAGCGCGGCGAGGTCGAGGCCCTCGGGGTCGTGGTCGACGACCCCGGCGTCGTCGGTGGGGGCGTACGGGTCACCGTCCGGATCGAGCGGCTCCTCGCGGTCCCAGGGCTCTTGGGCGTCCCACTCGTCGTCACGCATCGACGGCCACCTCCCCCGTCACCAACGGTGCCACCGAGCCGTCGCGGACGCCGTAGCGCCGCACTCCCGACGCGTGGGTGAGGGTGTCGGGGATGTCCTCCTCGACCGCGGCGGTGACCAGCACCTGCTCGGCGTCCACCACCGCGTCGGCGAGCCGCTGCCGCCGGGTGACGTCGAGTTCGGCGAACACGTCGTCGAGCACCAGCACCGGGGAGATGCCGTCATCGCGGAGCAGGTCGAACTGTCCCAGACGCAGCGCCAGCGCGAGCGACCAGCTCTCCCCGTGGCTCGCGTACCCCTTCGCCGGGAGCGTGCCGATGCTGAACAGCACGTCGTCGCGGTGGGGTCCGACGAGGCTCACGCCCCGGGCCAGCTCGTCGCGCCGTCGCTCGGCCATCGCCTCGACCATGAGCTCGCGGAGCACGGCGCGGTCGGCTCGCTGCCCCTCGGACGCCGGCAGCGCCAGCGAGCTGCGGTAGTCGGCCCCCGCTTCGTTGCGCACGGGCGCGATCGTCGCATAGGCCCGGGACGCCCGCGGCATGAGATCGGCGAGGGTGTCGAGCCGGGCGGCCAGCAGCTCCGCGCCGATGCCGGCGAGCTGCTCGTTCCACACCTCGAGCGTCGACTCGGCGTCGCCGCCCACGTCGCGCAGCGACCGTCCGGACATCGCCTTGAGCAGCGAGTTGCGCTGCTTGAGCACCTTGTCGTAGTCGGATCGCACCCCAGCCATCCGGGGCCACCGGCTCACCACCAGGGCGTCGAGGAACGCGCGCCGGTCGCTCGGCTCGCCCTTGACGATGGCGAGGTCCTCGGGCGAGAAGAGCACGCAGCGCAGGACGCCGGCGAGCTCACTGGTGCGCGGCAGCGGGGCCTTGTTGATCCGGGCCCGGTTCGCGCGCCCGGCGTTGACCTCGATCTCGAGCAGCAGCCGGCGCTCGTCGTCGGCGGAGGCCTGCACCCGGGCCCGCACGATCGCCTGGCTCTCCCCGGATCGCACGAGCGGCAGGTCGGTCGACACCCGGTGGCTCGACAGGGTGGCGAGGTACTCGACGGCCTCGACGAGGTTGGTCTTCCCCTGGCCGTTGCTGCCGACGAAGATCGTCACCCCGGGTCCGAGCGGCACCTCGGCGCTCTCGTAGGAGCGGAATCCGCTCAGCGAGAGGTGGTCGACGAACACCCGCCAAGCCTACCGAGACGGAGCCCGAGCCCGACGGCGTCCGGACGCCGCCAGAGCGCGCTTGACCGCTCGGCGGCCCGACCGGCGTCCGTGGGGAGGGGATGCGGGGCGCACCCCGATCGCGTCAGAGAGCACTCCAGGCGCCGATTTCGCGCATTGCCCCCCGCGCCACACCCAGCGCGGTGCGGGGCTCTTGGGCAAACGCGCTAGAATCGGCCGGTACGCGGAATTCTGACGCAGCTGGCTCTTGGGCCGTCGGCCACGCCACAGCTCGATGGAGTTCCGCCCCGTCATGTGAAGGAGACATGGTGGCTGAAGAGCCGATCGACATCGACGACCCCTATCTCACCGACGACCCGGTCGCGGAGGCGGCGTCCGGTGGCGACGTCCTCGACGACTACCAGCTCAGCGACTCCCGCGGAAGCGACCACCACGTGGACGCCGGCAGCTACGACGCCGGCCAGATCCAGGTGCTCGAGGGCCTCGAGGCGGTGCGCAAGCGCCCCGGCATGTACATCGGCTCCACGGGCGAGCGCGGTCTGCACCACCTCGTCCAGGAGATCGTCGACAACTCCGTCGACGAGGCGCTGGCCGGCTACTGCGACCGCATCCTCGTCGAACTGCTGCCCGACGGCGGCTGCCGGGTCACCGACAACGGCCGCGGCATCCCGGTGAAGGACCACCCGGTCGAGAAGATCCCCACTGTGACGCTCGTCCTCACCGTGCTGCACGCGGGCGGCAAGTTCGGCAGCGGCGGCTACAAGGTGTCCGGCGGCCTGCACGGCGTCGGCTCCTCGGTCGTCAACGCGCTGTCCGACCGGCTGGTCGTCGACGTGCTGCGCGACGGCTACCGCTGGCAGCAGGAGTTCCACCTCGGCGCGCCCACCGGCCCGCTGCGGCAGCTCGAGGAGACCGACCAGACCGGCACGATCATCACCTTCTACCCGAGCCGGCACATCTTCGAGACCACCGACTTCAGCTACGAGACCCTCGCCGTGCGGTTCCGGGAGATGGCCTTCCTCAACAAGGGCCTCTCGATCGAGATCGTCGACCTGCGCGACGGGCACGTCGACGACGACGGCGAGCAGTTGCGCGACAGCTTCCTCTACCAGGACGGCCTCATCGACTACGTGAAGTACCTCAACGCCAGCCGCGAGGTGCTCAACCCGACGGTCATCGACGTCGAGGCGATGTCGAACGAGCAGGGCATCAGCGTCGAGATCGCCCTGCAGTGGAACACCACCTTCAACTCCTCGGTGCACACCTTCGCGAACACCATCAACACCCACGAGGGCGGCACCCACGAGGAGGGCTTCCGCGCGGCGCTCACCAACACCGTCAACCGGTGGGGCGAGAACTGGGGCCTCATCAAGAAGCGCGACGACCGCGTCTCGGGCGACGACATCCGTGAGGGCCTCACCGCGATCGTCTCGGTGAAGCTCGCCGAGCCGCAGTTCGAGGGTCAGACGAAGACCAAGCTCGGCAACACCGAGGCCCGCTCCTTCGTCCAGCGGGTCGTCAACGAGCGGCTCGGCGACTGGTTCGAGCAGCACCCCGACGAGGGCAAGATCATCGTCCGCAAGTCGCAGGCGGCGGCGTCCGCCCGCATCGCCGCGCGCCGCGCCCGCGACATCGCCCGCAACCGCAAGGGACTTCTCGGCGGCGGCGGCCTGCCCGGCAAGCTGTCCGACTGCTCCTCGAACCGGCCCGAGGAGTGCGAGGTGTTCATCGTCGAGGGCGACTCGGCCGGCGGTTCGGCCAAGGGTGGGCGCGACCCCCGCACCCAGGCGATCCTGCCGATCCGCGGCAAGATCCTCAACGTCGAGAAGGCCCGCCTCGACAAGATCCTCCAGAACAAGGAGGTCGAGGCGATCATCAACGCCCTCGGCACCGGCGTCCAGGAGGACTTCAACCTCGACAAGCTGCGTTACCACAAGATCGTGCTGATGGCCGACGCCGACGTCGACGGCGCCCACATCCGCACGCTGCTGCTCACCCTGCTGTTCCGGTTCATGAAGCCGCTCATCGACAACGGCTACGTCTACCTCGCCCAGCCGCCGCTGTTCCGGCTCCGCTGGACCAACGCCCCGCACGAGCTGGCCTACAGCGACGCCGAGCGCGACGCGCTGCGCGACCAGGGCATGGCGGCCGGCAAGAAGCTGCCGAGCGTCAACCCGATCCAGCGCTACAAGGGTCTCGGCGAGATGGACGCGTCCGACCTCTGGGACACCACGATGGACCCCGAGGGCCGCATCCTGCTCCAGGTGACCCTCGAGGACGCCGCCCGCGCCGACGAGATGTTCTCGATCCTCATGGGCGAGAACGTCGAGCAGCGCCGGCACTTCATCCAGCGCAACGCCAAGGACGTCCGCTTCCTCGACATCTAGCCGCCAGGACGCCGCGGAGTCGGCGTCCGAACCCTGCGAGATTCGCACCACCTGCCCGACACCGTCCCCCAGCACGGGGGTATGGCAGGTGAGGTGAATGTCGCAGAATCCCGAGGCCCGACAGGGCGACGGGACGCACCACCCCAGCAGCACCGCAGGTTCGACACGTGAGAAGGATGCGATGAGCGACACCCCGCAGGGACCCGTCGACGGCCCGGACGACGTCGACCCCATTCAGGGCGAGACGCCGGACGCCGAGGGCTCCGCCGT
>JAJYQH010000239.1 GCA_021794705.1 Actinomycetes bacterium
ACGACTTGGTGTACGGCCGGCTGAACAGCATCCGGAGCCGACTGGAGGACCTCTACCGGGATCTGCACGCCCACCCTGAGTTGAGCCAGCACGAAGAGCGCACTCGCTCGATCATCGCGGAGCGGGTGCGCGGGCTGGGCTGCGACGTCATCGAGGTCGGTGGCGGCGTCGTCGGCGTCCTGCGCAACGGCGAGGGCCCCGTGGTCCTGCACCGGGCGGACATCGACGGTCTGCCGGTGACCGAGCAGACCGGCCTCCCCTATGCGTCGACCGACACCACCGTGGACGCCGCCGGAGCGAGCGTCGGCCTCATGCACGCATGCGGGCACGACGTGCACGTCACCTGCCTGTTGGGAGCCCTCGAACTGCTCGCGGCGTCCCGCGGCTCGTGGTCCGGAACCTTCATCGCCCTCTTCCAGCCGGCCGAGGAGAACGCGGAGGGCGCTCGAGGGATGGTGAGTGCCGGGCTCACCTCGCTCATTCCCCGCCCCGACGTCGCCTTCGGCCAGCACGTCCTCGCCCACGCCGCGGGGGTCGTCGCCACCCAGGAGGGGCCGGTCCTCTCCGCGGGAGACAGCATCCGGATCACGGTGCACGGCAGGGGGTCCCACGGCTCCATGCCCCATCTCAGCGTCGACCCCGTCGTGGTGTCGGCCGCCATCGTCCTGAGGCTGCAGACGATCGTCGCCCGCGAGCTCTCGCCCTCCGAGTTCGGCGTCGTGACCGTCGGCTCCCTCGTCGCCGGCACCCGGAGCAACGTTATCCCGGACAGCGCGACCCTGCTGGTCAACCTGCGGGCGTACGACGAGGGCGTCCGGTCGCGCATGGTGGCCGCGGTCGAGCGGATCGTCCGTGCCGAGTGCGAAGCGGCCGCGTGCCCCGCGCCCCCCGCGTTCGAGTATTACGACCAGTTCCCCCTCACCGACAACAACGCCGACGTCACCGCGAGGGTGAGCGCCGCGTTCCGTGACCACTTCGGGACCGACCGGGTCGTCCCGCTCGGGCGGGTGCCCGCGAGTGAGGACTTCAGCCGCATTCCGGACGCCTTCGGCACGCCCTACACGTACTGGGGCGTGGGGGGCTTCCCCGAGGGGCACGGCGTCCCCAACCACTCACCGCAGTTCGCACCCCTGATGCAACCCACTCTCGATGCAGGCATCGAAGCCATCACCGCCGCGGCGCTGGCTTACCTCGGAAAGGACACGAAATGAGCACGGCCCACGCTGTGGCGCACCCCGCGTCGACAGCCACCTTCCACGGGAACGACCGGGTGCTGAGCGGCATCGTCGCCGGCGTCCTCACCTTCTGGATGTTCGCCGGGACGGTGGGCACCGTCGCCCGGACGATTCTCACCGACATCAACGGCGGTGCGATCGGGACGATCGCCCATCCCCTCGTCAGTCTCGACCAGATGAACCTGGCCGTCTCGATCACGGCCCTGTTCTCGGGACTGTTCATCGTGTTCCTCGGGGGTCTCGCCGACCGCTACGGGCGGGTCAAGGTCGCCTTCATCGGCAACATGCTCAACATCATCGGCTCGGCGATGCTGGTGCTGGCCTCCGGGAGCGCCGCCCTTCCGATGCTCCTGGGCGGCCGCGCCCTCCAGGGCCTGTCCGCGGCCTGCATCATGCCCGCCACCATGGCCCTGGTGAAGACGTACTGGTCGGGCGCCCAACGGCAGCGCGCCGTGTCGATGTGGTCGATCGGCTCCTGGGGCGGCTCGGGCATCGCGGCCCTGTTCGGCGGCTTCGTGGCCTCCAACATGGACTGGCGGTTCATCTTCTACGTGTCGATGGCGATCTCCGTCCTGTCCGTCGTGCTCATGTGGGGCACCCCGGAGAGCAAGGCGGACGCCTCCTCGCACCGGCGCTTCGACATCCCCGGAATGATCACCTTCCTCATCACCGTGCTCACGCTGATGATCGTGCTCATCTTCGGCCGCCAGATGGGCTGGGCCAGCCCCACCACGCTGGGACTTGCCGCCGTCGCCCTCGTCGGGGGCGTCGCGTTCGCCCTCGTCGAGCGTCGCCGGGCGACGCCGTTCATCGACTTCTCGCTGTTCAAGAACGTCACGTTCACCGGCGCCACACTGTCGAACTTCCTGCTCAACGCCACCATCGGTCTCCTCATCGTCAGCCAGCAGATGTTGCAGATCGCCCGGCCCGAACTGTTCGACCCGTGGCGCGCCGGACTGCTCACGATCGGCTACGCCGTCGCCATCATCGGCTTCATCCGGGTTGGCGAGAGACTTCTGCGCCGCTTCGGCCCGCGCAAGCCGATGATCTGGGGAGCGACGATCGTGGGCCTCGCCTGCCTGGCCCTCATCCCGACCAACCTGCTCGTGGGCCAGTACCGGGTGCTCGCGGTGATCGCGTACACCCTGTTCGGCCTGGGACTCGCCTTCTACGCGACCCCCTCCACGGACGCTGCGCTGTCCAACCTCCCGGCGGACCAGGCGGGAGCGGGCGCGGGCATCTACAAGATGGCCTCGTCGCTCGGCGGCGCCATCGGTGCCGCGATCTCGCTGACCATCTTCACCAGCTTCCTCGGCGGGGGCCTGCAGATCGTCGGCGACGTGCTCGCCACTCAGGGCATGCACTCCAACGAGGCGGTCCGCCAGGCCGGCAGCGTGACCTTCATGTTCAACCTGGTGATCGTGCTGGTCGCGATCATCTCGGTCATGGCGACCGTGCCCAAGGGGCGCAAGTACAACGACGACTGAGCGACACGCTCCGCACGGGGTGGGACTCGGCAGCACGACCGGGTCCCACCCTCGGTCGTGACTACGCTCGGGTCGTGACCACTGCGAGCTCCGGCCAGGTTCCGTTCGTCCTCGTCGGATGGGGGTACCGCTCCCAGGCGTGGTTCGAGGCCGCGCGCGGTAGCGGCGTCCCCTGCCTCGGCGTCGTCGTCCGGACGCCGCGCGAGACCCCGGTGCCGGCGTTCGCGTCGCTCGGGGAGGCGCTGGACGCCACGGGCGCCCGCTTCGCCGTCTCCTCGGTGAGCTGGCGGTCGGCGCCGGCCGTCATCGCGGACGCCGTGACCCGCGGCGTCCCGGTGCTCACCGAGACGCCCCCGGCACCCGACGTCGAAGGCCTCCGCCGGCTGTGGGGCGAGGTCGGGGCCTCGGGGCTGGTGCAGGTGGGCGAGCAGTACCCGCTCTACCCCTCGCACGCGGCCCGGCTGGCGCTCGTGCGCTCCGGCGTCCTCGGGACGCCGACGGAGGTGCAGGTGTCGTCGACGCAGCTGTACCACGCGGTCGCGCTGATGCGGGCCTACCTCGGGGCTCGCTGCGGGCCGGCGACGGTGCGGGCGACGACGCTCACCGCTCCGCTGCTGCAGCCGCTCAACCGGGGCGGCTGGACCGGGGCGAACGACCCGGCGCCGGCGTCCACCACCCACGCCGTCATCGACTTCGGCTCCGGACGCGGCGGGGTCTACGACTTCACCGAACAGCAGACCCGCAACCTGCTGCGGATGCGCCGGCTGGTCGTGCGGGGCAGCCACGGCGAGCTCGACGGCGAGACGCTCGTGCACTGGGGCGGTCCGGAGACCATCCTCACGTCGCACCTCGAGCGCCGACAGTCGGGTCACGACCTCGACATGTCCGGGTTCGACTCCGAGACGATCAGCCACGGCGGCGACGTGCTGTGGCGCAACCCCTGGCCGGGACAGCACTGGTCGGACGACCAGCACGCGACGGCCGCGTTGCTTGCGGCGATGGCCGCCTGGGTCGACGGCCGGGGTGCCGAGCCCTACCCGCTGCGCGAGGCCCTCCAGGACGCGGCCATCGGGTTCGCGATCGAGCGCGCCGCCGGCGAGGACCGCCCCGTCGAGCTCGGCGACCAGCCCTGGTGGTGAGCCGGGTTCGGGCGGCCTGAGCTGCCCGGCGTCCGCGGGCGCGTGCCCGGGCGTGAGTTGCTGGCGATTTCTGCTCAATGCCCGTCGAGAACGCCAGCAACAGCAGAGATCGCCAGCCGCAACGTCGAGAACGCCAGCCGCCCAACCGGGACCGGGGCTACAGGACGCCGAGAGCGGCCAGGGCGGCGAGGACGTCGTCGACCTGCACGGCGAGCAGCGCGGGGTCCGGCTGGTCGGAGAACACGTCCCCGCGGCGCAGCGATTCGTCGGTGAGCACGATGTGCGGGCCCGGCGGAGGGCCCCAGTTGACCACGGACGCCGGCCCGAACA
>JAJYQH010000137.1 GCA_021794705.1 Actinomycetes bacterium
CCGGCGCAACGGCGAGGTCGTCAGCGACACCACCGAGAGCCGCACGGACGCGACGGAGCCCAGCGCCGACGCCACCCCCGACGCGGGGGGAGCGCCGCGTCGCCGCCGCCGCAACCGCGGGCGCTCCTCGGGCCACGACGGAGCGGGCACCCCGGCCACCGACTGAGCCTTCTCGGTGCGCGGCAGGATGGACGCATGACTGACTCTCAGATGCGCGCCGTGGTGGTCGACCGGTTCACCGGTCCCCGCGACACCCGGGTGGCCGAGGTCCCCACCCCTCGACCGGGGCCCGACGACGTGCTCATCGACGTCCATTTCGCCGGTGTGAGCTACCCCGACCTGCTGCACACCCGCGGTCTGCACCAGGACCGGCCGGAGCTTCCGTTCACCCCCGGCTGGGAGGTGTCCGGCATCGTGGCAGCCGACGGCGCGGGATTCCGGGCGGGCGAGCGGGTCGCCGCCGTCACTCTGCTCGGCGGGTTCGCCGAGCAGGTCACCGCCCCCGCCGCGACCGTCTTCCGGCTCCCCGACGCCCTCCCCCTCGACGTCGCCGCGGCCCTTCCCCTCAACTACCTCACCGCGGTGTTCGGCCTCATCCACCGCGGCGCGCTGAGGCGGGGCGAGACCGTCCTCGTCCACGGCGCCTCCGGGGGCGTGGGATCGGCGGCCTGCCAGGTCGCCGCGGGCCTCGACTGCCGGGTCATCGCGGTGACGTCGACGCCGGAGAAGGGCGAAGCGGCCCTGCGTCTCGGCGCGTCCGACGCGGTCCGGGCCGACGGGTTCAAGGACGAGGTGCTGCGGTTGACCGACGGCCACGGGGTCGACGTCGTGTTCGACCCCGTCGGAGGTGAGCGCTTCACCGATTCGCTGCGCTGCCTCGCCACCGACGGGCGCCTGCTGGTGGTCGGCTTCACCGGCGGCGACATCCCCACGGTCAAGGTCAACCGGCTGCTGCTCACCAACACCGGCGTGATCGGGGTCAACATCTCCTCGGTGCTCCGCCGCACCCCGGACATCGCCCAGCGCCTGTGGGCCGACCTCGTTCCACTCATCGAGTCGGGGGCGGTCGCTCCCGTGCTCGCCGACGTCCGCCCCCTCGACGCCGCCGCGGACGCCCTGGCCGCGCTCGAGGAGCGCCGCGTCGTCGGCAAGCAGCTGCTGCGGATCCGCTGAACCTCAGGGTTGTGGCGCGCCGACGTCCACCGGCCGGAGGGTGGCCCGCCAGGCGGCGGCCATCTCCCCGATCGACGGCCAGCGGTCCGACCTGTCCGGCAGCGCGGCGCGCCGAGCGATGGCGAACTGGTCCTCACTGCCCACCCACGCGTCCCGCGACCGGGTCTCGTCGTCCCCCAGCAGGGAGTGGGCGAGCACGCCGAGCGTGTGCACCGTGGTGACCTCGTCGATGATGGCGCCGAGCTCGAACTCCTCCGGCGACATGAACCGGCTGGACCCCCACATCCGGCCCATCCGTTTGACGTGCGGGGCCCGCTGGTAGACGTCGATGTCGCACAGAGTGGGCCGCCCGGACGCCTGGTCGACGAGGACGCTGCCGTCGTAGAGGTCGACCGCGACCCAGCCGCGGCACGCCGCCTCGGCGTGGAAGTCGAGCAGGTGCTGTACCGCGGCCGCCCGCCGGGCGGGCGCAAGGCGGTCGAGGACGCCGCGGAGCCCGTACTGGCGTCCGATACAGACGGCGTCGCTCCACGGGAACACGAGCGCATGGCCGTGCGACCCGATGTCCACCGACTCGAGCAGCGGCAGCAGCGTCGGGTGCGCGAGCGCCCGGTACCTCGCGGCCGCCTCGCGGAGGACGGTGACGGCGTCCTCGAGCCGCCCCTCGTAGCGCAGGGTGGGAGCGCCGGCGTACTTGACGAACACCCGGCCCGCCGGACCCTCGAGCCCGACGCACAGGTTGCCCGAGTCCTGCTGGTCGAGCACCCGGAACACCCGCCCCCACCGACGGAGGAACCCGAGGTCGTGCTCCTCCCGCAGGCGCACGGGGACGCCGTCGACCATCCGGATCACGGGTGGCCGGGGAGTCATGCCCGGGCCCTCGATCCGCTCAGGCGTAGGTCATCCGCATGGCGGCGCGGACCTCGTCGAGGGTCGCCTCGGCGACCTCGTTCGCCCGGAGGTTGCCTTCCGCGAGCACATCGCGGAGGTACCCGGGGTCGGCGATGAGCTCGAGGCGCCGCGCGCGGTGGGGGGCGAAGTAGTCGTTCACCGCGGTGGTGACGAGCTTCTTGAGACCACCACCGCCATCGTCCCCGACCTGCTCGGCGATCTCCTCGGGGGTCCGGCCGGTGGTGAGCGCGGCCAGGTTGACGAGGTTCGACACCTGCGGCCGGTTGACCGGGTCGAAGGTGATGTGCCGGTCCGAGTCGGTGACGGCCCGCTTGAGCAGTTTGGCCGTCTCCTCCGCGGTCATCCCGAGGTCGATGGTGTTGCCCCGCGACTTGCTCATCTTCTGGCCGTCGAGACCGAGGATGTTCGCGGCGCCCCTGCTGAGCAGGGCGTCGGCCTGGGGGAACACCGGGGTCTCGGGCACCGCGCGCCCGTAGCGCTCGTCGAACCGTCGGGCGATCACCCGGGTCTGCTCGAGGTGGGGAAGCTGGTCCTTGCCGACGGGGACGAGATTCGCCTTGCAGAACAGGATGTCGGCGGCCTGGTGCACGGGGTAGGTGAGCATGAGTCCCGACATCGGCCGGTCGCCGGCGGCGTCCAGCTCGCTCTTGACGGTGGGATTGCGCCGCAGCTCGGCGTCGGTGACGACCGACAGGAACGGCAGCATGAGCTGGTTGAGCGCGGGCACCGAGGAGTGGGTGAAGATCGTCGTGCGCGCGGGATCGATACCGGCGGCCAGGTAGTCGGCGACGAGTGAGAACACCCGGTCGCGGATCGGTCCGACGCCGTCGCGGTCGGTGATCACCTGGTAGTCGGCGATGACGACGAAGGTCTGGACGCCGGCGTCCTGCAGCCGCACCCGGTTGCGCAGCGAGCCGAAGTAGTGGCCGATGTGCAGGTTTCCGGTGGGGCGATCGCCGGTGAGGATGCGGTAGCGCTCCGGGTGCACCGCGAGATCGGCCTCGATCTCCTCGCTGCGGGCCTCGCTGCGGCGCAGCGAGGCGTCGGTGACGGAGTTGGCGAGGTCGTCGCCGGCGTCGCCGGCGACCGTGTCCTCGGGGGCTTCGGTGGTCATGCGGGGATCTCCTGCTCTGGGCTGCCGCGCGGCGGACGCACGTCGGGCCGCCCCGCGGGCGGCCCGTTGACGTGGAACAGCGTGGGTGTCAGTGCCGCCTGGTCGGCGGCCACCAGCAGCGCGACGGCGCCGGCGCATCCTCAACGGGGTGACTCACGCCGCGAGGCTACCACGCACCGGCCGCCGTCCCCGGCGGCCACGGAGCGGCGATCCGCCGCCCCGCCCGGCGGCCGGATGGTGGACGATTCGAAGAACCGGGAATGAGGCACCGTGCCGGGTGGTTGCCCGGATGACCTCCCGCTCCAGCGAAGGATGCCGAGTGCACCTGCTCATCGTGTCCCTGCACACCTCACCCACCGCCCCCCTCGGTACCGGGGACGCCGGAGGGATGAACGCCGTGCTCCAGGCCCAGGCGCCGGAACTTGCCCGCCTCGGTCACACCGTCGATCTGGTGACCCGGCGCGACTCGGCGAGCGCCGCGGACGCCGAACGGCTCAGCCCCGGCATCACCCTGCACCGGGTCCCCGCCGGGCCGCCCGCACCGCTGCCGAAGAGCGAGATCGACGAGCATCTCGACGAGTTCCGCGACAACCTCGCCGTGCTGGGCCTGCGCCCCGACCTCGTCCACTCCCATCACTGGATGAGCGGCGTCGCGGCCCTGCCGCTGGCCCGTGAGTGGGGCGTCCCGCACGTGCAGAGCTACCACTCGGTGGCCGCCCTGCCCGGCGCGCCCCTCGCGCACGGTGAGCCCCCGGAGTCCGTCCGGCGGGTTCCCGGCGAACGGCTGATCGCCCGTGAGTCCGACCTCGTCGTCGCGGTGAGCGAACGCGAGCGCTACACGGTCATCGAGCGGTGCGGGGCGCACCCCGACCGGGTCGTCGTGAACCATCCGGGCGTCGACCTCGAGTTGTTCCGCCCGCTGCGGCCCGGGGAGAGTCCGTGGCGTCCCGAGGGGGTGCCGGCCGGGCGCCCGCTCGCCGTGTTCGCGGCCCGGCTGCAGCCGCTCAAGGCGGCCGACCTCGCCGTCGCCGCCCTCGGCCATATCCCGCCCGAGCGGCGTCCGGTGCTCGCGATCGCGGGCGACGTGTCGGCGGACTTCGCCGGCTACTGGGCCGAACTCGAGGCGATGATCACCGACCTGGGGCTCGCCGACTCGATCGTCCACATCGGCGCCCAGCCTCGCCCGGACCTCGCGCGCCTGCTGCGCTCGAGCTCGGCGGTGCTCGTCCCCTCGCATTCGGAGACCTTCGGGCTGATCTCGCTGGAAGGGCAGGCCTCCGGCGTCCCCGTGCTGTCGGCCACCTCCGGCGGCCTGCCCGAGGCCATGGGCACGGGCGGTCTCCTCATCGACAGCCGCGAGCCCGCGGTCTGGGGCGCGGAGCTCGACGACGTCCTGTCCAACCCCGCGTTCGCCGCCGATCTCGGACGCCGCGGCCGCCGGCACGCCGAGGGGTTCGGCTGGCCGGAGCGGGTGCGCGAGTTGAGCGACATCTACGAGGGGATGGTCCGATGACGGTGGCGCAGGCCCTGCTGCCCGATCGTCCGCTGCACCGGGCGCTGTTCCTCCACGCGCACCCCGACGACGAGGCGCTGGCCACCGGGGGGCTGATCGCCACGCTGGCGGCGTCCGGGATCGAGTGCCAGGTGGTGACGTGCACCCGCGGGGAGCGGGGCGAGGTGATCCCCGGCGTCCTCCCCGACGACGCCCGCCCCGACGACCTGGTGCGACTGCGGCAGGCGGAACTCGCGGGCTCGTGCGCGGAGCTCGGCGTGTCCCGGCACGCCTACCTCGGCACTCCCCCCGCCCTCGCCGCCGGCCGGACGCCGCGCACCTACCGTGACTCGGGCATGCGGTGGGTGACCCCGACCCTCGCCGGCCCGTCGCTGGACGCCGGCCCGGACGCCCTCACCAGTGCCCCGGCCGCCGAGGCCGTGGCCGACTGCGTCGCCGTGATCGGCGCCTGGGTGCCGGACGTGCTCGTGAGCTACGACCTGGGCGGCGGGTACGGGCATCCCGACCATGTCCGCACCGCGGAGATCGCGCTGGCCGCCGCCCCGCGGGCCGGCGTCCCGCTCGTCCAGGTGGTCACCGGCACCCCCGACGACGCGACGTGGGTCGACGTGTCGGCCCAGCTCTCCCGGGTGCGCCGGGCCCTCGGTCACTACGCCAGCCAGTTGAGCGTGCACGACGACCACGTCGTGCACGTGGGGGGCCAGCACCAGCCGATCGACGTGCGCACGGGGCTCCGGGCAGTCGTCGCCTGAGCCGGGGCGCCGTCAGCGGGG
The DNA here is from genome assembly GCA_021794705.1 of Actinomycetes bacterium. GTDB lineage: Bacteria > Actinomycetota > Actinomycetes > Propionibacteriales > Propionibacteriaceae > JAJYQH01. The sequence continues at coordinate 5,486 of JAJYQH010000137.1, forward strand.
CAGCTCGCCCCCGCGCTCGCCGATCCGGCGCAGGATGTCGCGGTAGGCGCTCGGGCGGGTGAGGTTGCAGCCCAGGTCGTGATCGTGCTTCCCCCGACCGTGGTAGTCGGAGGAGCCGGTGCGGATCAGCCCGAGGCGGCCCCCCATCTCGAACAGCAGCGAGCGGGTCGCCGGGTCGTGGTTCTGGTGGTCGACCTCGATGCCCTCGAGGGCGTGGTCCCGCACGAGGCTCTCGAGGTAGGGCGCGGTGAGCACGTCGCGGTTGCCGCGCCCCCAGGGGTGCGCGATCACGGCGACCCCGTGGGCCTCGTGGACGAGGTCGATCCCCTGTTCGAGCGGAACCGAGTAGCGCGGCACATAGCCGGGCCGCCCCTCGGCGAGGTACAGCCGGAACGCCTCGTCCCTGTCGGCGACATACCCCTTCCCGACGAGCGCGTCCGCGACGTGCGGACGTCCGACCGAGGGCGAGGAGCCCGCCTGGGCCAGCACGTCGTCGACGCTCACGTCGAGCCCCAGCGCGACCAGCCGGTCGACCATCGCCTGCAGGCGTCCGGACCGCGCGGACCGCACCCGGGCGAGTTCGGTGAGCAGGCGCGGCGCGCCGCGGTCGCAGCCGTAGCCGACGAGGTGCACCGGTCGCCCGAGATGCTCGCACGACACCTCGATGCCGCCGAGCACGACGATCCCCGCGCGTCGGCCCGCCTCCTGCGCCTCGAGCACACCGTCGAAGGTGTCGTGATCGGTGAGGGCGATGACGTCGAGGCCGGCAGCGACCGCCTTCAGCACCAGCCCTGTCGGCGTGTCGGTTCCGTCGGACACCGTCGAGTGGGTGTGCAGGTCGATGCGCATGGGTTCATCATGCCGTGACGGGCCCGGCGAGGCTCCGCAGGGTTCGGACGGCCACCGAGAGGGGGGCCAGGGTGCGGTCGTCGCCGATCGATCCGAGCAGCGCCGTGACCTGCCCGACCCGCCCCGAGCCGTCGAGCCACTCGTTCACCCGGGACGCCGCCTCGTCGCCGGTGGTGTCGCTGACGAGGGCCCGCACGAGATCCTCGGTGATCGCGTACAGCTCGTCCTGCAGCGACGCCCGGGCCATGATCTCCCACTTCGAGCGGCGGGGCAGCGCGGCGACGGCCGCCTTGAGGTCGCGCAGGCCGAGGCGGTCGGTGAGCCCGAACCAGCAGCCGGCGACGAGGGCCGGGCGCTCCCCGCCGGCCCTGGCGATGTCGACGACCGAGAGCGCCTCGTGCAGCACCGGGGCGACGGAGACCAGCGCGGCGACGTCCTCCGGGACTCCCTGGGCCGTGAGGTCGTCATGGCTGCGTTGCGCCTCGCGGCGGGAGGCGGCGTCCAGGACACCCGGCATGAGCTCGCGGAGGTCGTCGATCGGCGGCCCGTAGCGGTCGATGGTGGCGCGGATGTCGATCGTGCCTCCCCCGCGCAGCAGCACCCGGCTCGCGTGATCGACGAGGTGACGGATCTCGGCGCGGATCGCCGTGCGCACGGACGCCGGAAGGTCGCCCCGGCTGGTCTGCACCTCGATACGGCCCGCCCCGAAGATGCTGCGGGACGCGAGCTGCGCCCGGATCACCTCCGCCGGCCCGGCCCCCGTCACCTCGCTGCGCCGGTGATAGGCGGCGATGCCCTGCGAGTGCACGTAACGGTTGACGGCCACGGTCGCCACGATCTCGCGGTGCAGCCGGTGGTTCGGCATCTGGTCGCGGTAGCGCTCCTGCAGCGCCGTGGGGAAGTAGCCGATCAGGCGGTCGGCGACGAACGGGTCCTCGGGCAGGTCGGAGGCGAGCACCTGGTCCTTCATCCAGATCTTGGTCCACGAGAGCAGGGTCGCGAGTTCAGGGTCGGTGAGTCCCTGCCCCGCGGCGATGCGGCGGGCCATCTCCTCGCGACTCGGCATCTCGTCGAGGCGCCGGTCGAGGTAGCCCGCCTCGGCGAGGCGCTCCATCCACATCTCGTGGACGCCGGCCGACCCGGGCGCGCTCGCCACGGCGTCGCTGAGGGCGTCGTTCTGGTCGACGTTGTGCGCGAGCACCAGCCGGCTCACCTCGTCGGTCATCGTCGGCAGCAGGGCGTCGCGTTCGGCCATCGTGAGGCGCCCGGCCGCCACCTCGGCCGCCAGCAGGATCTTGATGTTCACCTCGTGGTCGCTCGTGTCGACGCCCGCCGAGTTGTCGATGAAGTCGGTGTTGATCCGGCCCCCGCGCTGGGCGTACTCGATCCGCGCCCGCTGGGTCCACCCGAGGTTGCCCCCCTCGCCGGCGACCCGGGCCCGCACCTCGACCCCGGTGACCCGCACCGCATCGTTGGCCCGGTCGCCCACCTGCGCGTCGGTCTCGCCGGAGGCCCGCACGTAGGTGCCGATGCCCCCGTTCCACAGCAGGTCGACGGGGGCGCGGAGGATCGCGGCGATGAGCTCGGTGGGCGTCAGCGAGTGCACTCCCTCGTCGATTCCCAGCGCCCGGCGCACCGGGGCGGTGATCGGCACCGACTTCGCCGTGCGGGGGAAGACCCCTCCCCCGGTCGAGATGAGACGCGGGTCGTAGTCGGTCCACGCCGAGCGCGGCAGGGTGAACAGCCGTTCCCGCTCGGCGAAGGACGCCTCGGCGTCGGGGTCGGGGTCGAGGAAGATGTGCAGGTGGTTGAAGGCCGCCACGAGCCGGGTGTGCCGCGACAGCAGCATGCCGTTGCCGAAGACGTCACCGGCCATGTCCCCGATGCCGACGCAGGTGAAGTCGGTGGTCTGGCAGTCGATGCCGAGGTCGCGGAAGTGTCGCTTGACCGACTCCCAGGCGCCCTTGGCCGTGATGCCCATGGCCTTGTGGTCGTAGCCGACCGAGCCGCCGGACGCGAAGGCGTCCCCGAGCCAGAACCCGTGGTCGGTGGCGATGCCGTTGGCGATGTCGGAGAAGGTGGCGGTCCCCTTGTCGGCGGCGACGACGAGGTACGGGTCGTCCGGGTCGTGGCGGACCACCCGCGACGGGGGGACGACCGCGCCGGCGGCGTCGATGTTGTCGGTGACGCTGAGCAGGGTCGCGATGTAGCAGCGGTAGGCCTCGACCCCGGCCGCCTGCCACGCCGCCCGGTCGGCGGGGTCGGGTAGTCGCCTGGGAACGAACCCGCCCTTGGCCCCCGAGGGGACGATCACTGAGTTCTTCACCGTCTGCGCCTTCGCCAGGCCGAGCACCTCGGTGCGGAAGTCCTCGGGCCGGTCGGACCACCTCAGCCCGCCCCGCGCGACGTCGGCGAAGCGCAGGTGGACTCCCTCGACGAGGGGACCGTTGACGTAGATCTCGTGCACCGGCCGGGGCAGTGGCGCCAGGTCGATGGCCACCGGGCGGAGCTTCAGCGCGAGCGCCGCGGACTCGTGGTCGAAGGGGGCCGGGGTGCAGTACCAGTTGGTGCGGTCGGTGGCCGCGATCACCGACAGGAACTGCCGCACGATCCGGTCGTGGTCGAGCGACTCGACGCGATCGAGCGCGCCGAGCAGCTGATCGTGCTTCTCCTGCCAGGCCTGCCCCCGGGCCTCAGGAGTGCGGAACAGGTCGGGGTCGAAGCGCACCTCGAACAGGTCGACGAGGGCGACGGCGAGGTCGGGGTGGGCGAGCAGCGCGCGCGCCTGGTAGCTCGCGGGATAGGGGCTGCCGAGTTGCTGGAGGTAACGGGCGACGGACCGCAGCAGCGCGACCTGCCGCCACGTGAGGTCGGTGGCGGTGACCAGGGCGGAGAAGTCGTCGGCCGGAACCCGGCCCTGGTAGGACGCGACGAAGGCCTCGGTGAACCGGGCGTGGTCGCGTCCGCTGAGCGCACGGGCGGGGTCTGGGACGCCGAGGCCGAAGTCGTAGACGGTGGCCTCGGTGCCGCGGAGCCGCAGGTCGTAGGGACGCTCGTCGATCACCCGGAATCCGAGGCCGGTGAGGTGGGGCATCACCTCCGAGAGCCGCATCGTCGCCCCGACCCGGAACATCTTCACCCGCAGGTCGCTGGGGTCGTCGGCGTCCTCGGGCATGCGGGTGCGGAACCCGATGTCGTCGGGGCCGGTGATCTCGTTGAGGGCCGCCAGGTCGGCGACACCCTCCGCCGGGGAGAAGTCCTCACGGTAGGCCTCGGGGAAATCGATCCCCCGCAGCGAGGTGGCGAGGTCGCCCACCGCCTCGACGAACCGGTCGTCCCACGACTTGGCGGCCTCGGTGAGGCGCTGTTCGAGCTCGCCGATCTCGAACGGGGTGACGTCGTTCCCGTCGGGCAGCCGGACGGTGAAGAACAACCGGGCCAGCACCGACTCCGAGACCCGCACCTCGTACTCGATCGACTGCCCGCCGACCGCCCCGGTGAGGATGGCCATCATCTGCTGCCGCACCTCGGTGTTGTAGCGGTCGCGGGGGAAGTACACGAGGAAGCTGACGAAACGGCCCCACCGGCCCACCCGGGCGAACAGCCGCAGCTGGCGCCGCTCACGCAGCGTGCCGACGCTGCGCATCACCGCGGACAGCTCGCCGACCCCGGCGTGGAGCAGCTCGTCGCGGGGGTAGGTCTCGATGATGCCGCGCAGCTGGGCCGCGCTGTGGCTGCCCGGCAGGTGCCCGCTGCGGCGCATGATGTCGCGTGCCTTGTCACGCACCAGCGGCACCCGCCACACCGATTCGGCGTAGACCGTTGAGCCGAACAGGCCGAGGAACCGCACCTCCCCGATGAGCCGGCCGGCCTCGTCGAAGCGGCGGACGCCGATGTAGTCGAGCCACGAGGGCCGGTGCACGGTGGACCGCTCGGAGTCGTGGGTGATGACGAGCAGTTCCGGCGAGTCGTCGGCCGGGAGGGCGTCGAACCGGCTCGTCCCCTTGCGGCGGACGCCCAGCTCGGTGCCGGGGACGGCCCGGTACCCGGAGCCGTCGACCGTGTACTCGGCGGAGCTCAGCAGGGTGAAGTTGCCCTCCCCCAGCCAGGCGAGGAACTCCGCGGCGGCGTCCCGGCCGGCCGGGCAGGTGGATGACTCGGCCTCACGCCGGGCCGCGTGCAGCCGGTCGAGCATGGCCGGGAAGTCGTCGGTGGCGATCCGCACGTCGGCGAGCGCCTCGTCGACGGCGGCGTGCAGGGCGTCGGACTCGAGGTCGAGGCTCTGCCCGAGCGGCGGCGTCACCTCGACGAAGATCCACGATTCGGCGAGCCCGTCGTCGGGCGAGCTCTCCGTGAGCTCCTCGACGCTCGCCAGCCGGCCCGCCGCGTCGCGGCGCACCCGGAACTGGGGATGCGACAGCTCGTGGATGTCCCAGCCGCGACCGGTGATCGTCATGGTGATCGTGTCGACGAGGAACGGCCGGTCGTCGGTGACCACGAGCACGACCGTGCGGCCGTGGTCGTCCCACCCGTCCCGCTCGGGATTGGGGGTGAACAGGTCGGTCACCATCGAGCCGCGCTCCCGGACGCCGCCCAGCTCGAGATGGGCGCGCACCAGTTCGGCCATGATCCCCGGCGTCCCCTGGGAGATGTCGAAGGGGTCGACGTCGGACAGCCACAGTTCCACCAGCCGCCGGCGCGCCTCGGGGGTCCAGTCGTCGAGGGCGCGACCCCGCTCACCGGGCCCGGGACGGCCCAGCAGGTCGGCGACGGTCTCGATGATCTGCGACACGGACGCCGGGTCGACCCACTCCTCCTGGGTCAGGCCGTGTGGCGGGTAGAGGCCGCCGGCGCGTGCCCCCTCCAGGTCGCCGTGCGTCATCTCACTGCCCACCGAGTGCTGCATCCGAACCGTCCGTCATCGCGAGGGCCCTGCGAGGCGAACCCGGCCGGGCCGGCCGGCGTCCCTGCCGGCCACCGCCCACACTAGGCCCGCCGTCCGACATCCGCGCGCAGGGCCGGGTGCGACGAGGCGTTTCGCGGTGCGGCCGCGGTCCGGGCGCCGGGCAGAATGGGGCCATGGAGATCGCCAGCCGCCAGGTCTACAACGCCGATCCGACCACCGTCGTCGACATGTTCTGCCACCCGGAGTTCCTCGAGGAGCTCGGCCGCCGCAGCGGGGCGAGCACGTCGAGGGTCGCCGTCGCCGGCACCACCACCACGGTGTCCCGCACCCTGCCGGCACCCGACGCCGCCGCCAAGTTCGTCGGACCCACCATCGGCATCGTCGAGACCATCGCGTGGGGCGACCCCGAACCCGACGGGGGACGCCACGGCACCCTGCAGGTCGACTTCGAGGGGCTTCCGATCCAGCTCACCGGCACGACCGTGGCCCGTCCCGAGGGCGCGACCACGGTGATCGAGTACCGGGGGGACCTCACCGTGCGCATCCCGATCATCGCGCGCACGGTCGAGAACGTCGCCGCACCCGCCATCACCGACGCCCTCAAGGCGCAGGAGCGGGTCGGCAACGAGTGGCTGGCCGCGCGCGGATGACCGGATGCGGGCTCACTCCTCGGAGATGAACAGCTCCTCGGTGACGTCGCCCAGCGCCTCCATCGCCTCCTGTTTGGACGCCGGCGTGGCCACGACGTAGTCGATGTCCTCGTCGTCGTCCTCCCCGGCGAACCGCTCCCGGACGATCGCCACCTCGTACCCGGCGGCGTACAGCGTCTCGGCGGCTTCGTCGGCACCTTCAGCGTCGTCGAAGTGGATCCTGGTGACCATGGGTGTTCCCCTTCCGTGGCGGCCGGCTGAAGGTGCGAGACTACGCCCTCGACCTCAGCTGGCCTCCGCCCGGGGGGTGCCGGCGTCCGGCTCGCCCGGCTCGGCCTCAGCACGGCGCTTGCGCGCCGCCTCCACGGAGGCCCGCAGGGCGGCGACCAGGTCGATGACCTCGCCCTGGCCGGTGGGCGCCTCCGCGGTCTCGGGCACGGGGACGCCCTCGAGCTTCTGCTGCACCAGCGTTTCCAGCGCCTCGCGATAGGCGTCGGTGAACTTGCCCGGGTCGAAGTCGGCCTCGAGCTGGCTGATGAACATCTCCGCCATCGACACCTCGGCGTCGTTGACCTTGATGTCGGCGCTGGGCGCGGCGAACGACGAGTCGCGCACCTCGTCGGGCCACAGCATCGTGTGCATGACGAGCACCCCGTTGACCGGCCGGATCACGGCCAGGGACTCCCGGTTGCGCAGGGCCACCTTCACCACGGCCCACTTCCCGGTGCGCACGAGCGCGTCCCGCAGCAGCACGTAGGGCTTTCCGCCGGCCCCCTCGGCCTCGAGGTAGTAGCTCTTCTCGAACAGGATCGGATCGACCTGCTCCTGGCTCACGAACTCGACGACGTCGACGGTCTTGGTGGTCGGGAGCGGCAGGTTGTCGAAGTCGTCCTTGTCGAGGATCACCATCCGCCCGTCGGCGGCCTCGTAGCCCTTGCCGATCTCGGAGTACGGCACCTCCTGGCCGTCCTTGTCACAGACCCGCTTGTAGCGGATGCGGCCGCCATCCTCGATGTGCACCTGATGGAAGGAGATGTCCTTCTCCTCGGTGCCCGAGAACACCCGCACGGGGATGGAGACGAGCCCGAACGAGATCGCGCCCTTCCAGATCGATCGCGGCATGTCAGGCCTCCTCACGGGTGGCGAGGACGTGCAGTTCCTCCGCCGAGTGCCACAGCAGGTCGTGGCCCGTGACCAGGGCCTGCACCGGGTCGAGTTCCCACGCCTCGTCGATGGACAGGCCCTTCGCCGCCTCGGCGGCCGCACGCACCGCGGTGTCGGCGTCCGGCTCGTCGGCGAACCAGGAGACGACGGCGTCCGGGGGCACGGTCGACACCGCCACCGCGCCGTTGTCCGCCTCGGCGTCGTCGATCTCTGGGTCGCTCACGAGGTCGGGCGGCAGTTCGGCGACGAGCACGACCCGCTCGCCGTAGTGGCTGAGTCCCCACACCGAGCCGAGCACCATCGCCGCGTACTCGCCCTCCTCCTCCTTGTCGGGCGCGAGGCCCTGGGAGATGAACAGGGCGTCGGTGGCCGCGAAGGCCTGCCGGGGGGCGGGAAGGCGCGCGCCGCCGGCCAGGGACGCCGCCTCGGCGCGGCTCACCGGAAGGAAGGTCAGTTGTCGCTCCACGATCCGCCTCCATCGTCGATCGCGGCACCGGGCGGCGCCGTCATCCTTCAACGGTAGTGGCAGGGGGCGGCCGAGGGCCATCATCCGCCGCTGACCAGGGGCTTCGGGTGGAGGGACGGCGAGGCCGAGCGTTGTCCACAGGAAGGCTGGCCCCGGCGGCGTCCGGGTGCCCAGACTGGGGCCGTGACCTCGACTCCCGACGACTCCACCATGCTGCCGCTGCCCCGCCCGATCGTGCTCGACGGACGCCGGCTGCTCCTCTGCCGCCCCGATCCGCCGCCCCCGGCCGTCCCGTCCGGGACGCAGCCCGCGCTGCCCCTCGACGGCTGGTCGGTCGACGAGGGAGATCTCGCCGACTCCGACCTCGAGCCGGCCCGGGCGTGGGTGGCAAGGCTGGGTCGGGTGATCCTCGAGGTGCTCACCGGACGGCGTCCGGCCGCCCAGTTGGCGGCCCACCTCGACGACCGGTCGGTCGCCTACCTCGCGGCTTGGGCGAACAGGGCGACCCTGCGGCCCCGGGCGGTGGGCACCCCGCACCTCCGGCGTGTCACCCCGTCACGGATCGAAGGGTGGGTCCCGTTCCACACCCCCGATCACGAGTTCGTGGCCGTCCTGTGTCTCCGGCACGACGGGGAGCGCTGGTCGTGTCGCGACCTGCGGGTGCTCGCCCCGGCCGGCGGCGCGGCCGCCTGACCGGGGCCGCCGCTCAGAGGGTGGCGCCGTGGCAGTTCTTGAACTTCTTGCCCGACCCGCAGGGGCACTTCTGGTTGCGACCCACTCCGGAGAAGGACGCCCGTGCGGCCGCCGCCGGAGCCCCGGTCACCGGCTCCTCGCGGCGCGACTCGGCCGCACCCAGTTCGTCGGGGGCGGTGTAGGTGAGCGTCGACACCGGGGCGTGCCCCTCGAGACCCTTCGCGTGGATCTCCGGCCGACCCGTCTCGGAGCCGAGTGGCCCTTCGCCCGTCGGGGACGGGATGCGCCCGCGTCCCATGCCGGCGAGCAGCTCGTCGACGTCGACCGGGGTGCCCTCCGGCGTCATCACCGGGGCGACCTGCGGCCCCACCTGCACCTCGAGGTTGAACAGGTAGCCGACGACCTCCTCCATGAACGCTTCCATCATGGCGGTGAACATCTGCCCGCCCTCGCGCTGGTATTCGACGAGCGGATCGCGCTGGGCCATCGCCCGCAGCCCGATGCCCTCCCGGAGGTAGTCCATCTCGTACAGGTGCTCGCGCCACTTGCGGTCGAGCACGGTGAGGAGCACCTGTCGCTCCAGCTCGCGCATCGTCTCCTCGCCGAGCTCGGCCTCGCGCCGGTCGTAGGCGGCCTGGGCGTCCTCGAGGAAGGCGTCGATGAGCTCGGCCTGGTCCTCGGCGCCCTCGAAGTCCTCGAGCTTGAGTCCGACCGGGTAGAGGGTGCGCATCTCGGTCCACAGGTTGTCGAGGTCCCAGTCCTCGGCGAACCCCTCGGTGTGCGAGCGGACGCCGGCCTCCACGACCCGGTTGACGGTGTCGCGCAGCCGGCTCTCCACGTCGGCACCCTCGAGCACCTTGCGCCGGTCGCCGTAGATCGCGTGCCGCTGCCGGTTCATGACGTCGTCGTACTTGAGCACGTTCTTGCGCATCTCGAAGTTCTGCCCCTCGAGCTGCTTCTGCGCCTCCTCGATCGAGCGCGAGACGAACCGGTTCTCGATCGGCACGTCGTCGTCGAGCTTCGACAGCGTCATCGCCCGTTCGATCATCTCCGGCTTGAACAGGCGCAGCAGGTCGTCCTGGAGCGAGAGGTAGAACCGGCTCTCGCCGGGGTCGCCCTGACGCCCCGACCGGCCGCGCAGCTGGTTGTCGATGCGGCGCGACTCGTGCCGCTCGGAGCCGACCACGTAGAGGCCGCCGGCGGCGACGACCTCCTCGTGCTCGTCGGCCACCTGGGCCTCGAGGGTGGCGAGGGTTTCCGGCCAGGCCGCCTCGTACTCCTCGGGGCTGTCCACCGGGTCGAGCCCCTGGGAGCGCAGCTCGAGGTCAGCGAGGAACTCGGGGTTGCCTCCGAGGATGATGTCGGTGCCACGCCCGGCCATGTTGGTGGCGACCGTCACGGCCCCCTTGCGCCCGGCCTGGGCGACGATGGCGGCCTCCCGCTCGTGCTGCTTCGCGTTGAGCACCTGGTGCGGGATGCCGGCCCGACGGAGCTTGGTCGACAGCACCTCCGACTTCGCCACGGACGCCGTGCCGAGCAGCACCGGCTGGCCCTTGGCGTGCCGGTCGACGACGTCGGCGACGATCGCGTCGAACTTGGCGTCCTCGGTGCGGTAGATGCGGTCGGACTGGTCGGCGCGGATCATCGGCCGGTTCGTGCGGATCGGCAGCACGGCGAGGCCGTAGATCTTCTGGAACTCGCTCTCCTCGGTCTTCGCCGTGCCGGTCATCCCGGAGAGCTTCTCGTACATACGGAAGTAGTTCTGCAGGGTGATGGTCGCGAGGGTCTGGTACTCGTCCTTGATCTCCACGCCCTCCTTCGCCTCGAGCGCCTGGTGCAGGCCCTCGTTGTAGCGGCGTCCGATGAGGGTGCGGCCGGTGTGCTCGTCGACGATGAGCACCTCGCCGTTCATCACCACGTAGTCACGGTCGCGCGTGAACAGCTCCTTGGCCTTGATCGCGTTGTTGAGGTAGCTGATGAGGGGCGTGTTGGCGCTCTCGTAGAGGTTGTCGATGCCGAGCCGGTCCTCGACCGCCTCGATGCCCTCGCCGAGGATCGCGACGGTCTTCTTCTTCTCGTCGACCTCGTAGTGCACGTCGCGCCGCAGCCGCAGGGCGAGCCGGGCGAACTCGGGGTACCACTCGTGGGTGTCCTCGGCGGGGCCGGAGATGATGAGCGGCGTCCGGGCCTCGTCGATGAGGATGGAGTCGACCTCGTCGACGATGGCGAAGTAGTGGCCGCGCTGCACGCAGTCGTCGAGCGACAGGGCCATGTTGTCGCGCAGGTAGTCGAAGCCGAACTCGTTGTTGGTCCCGTAGGTGATGTCGGCCTGGTAGGCGTGCCGGCGCGCGGCCGGATCCATGTTGGCGAGGATCGCGCCCACCTCGAGCCCGAGGAAGTGGTGCACGCGGCCCATCTGCTCCGACTGGTAGCGGGCCAGGTAGTCGTTGACCGTGACGACGTGGACGCCGCGACCGGTGAGCGCGTTGAGGTACGACGGCAGGGTGGCGACCAGCGTCTTGCCCTCACCGGTGCGCATCTCGGCGATCCGGCACTGGTGCAGGGCCACGCCGCCCTCGATCTGGACGTCGAAGTGCCTCTTGCCGAGCACCCGCTTGGACGCCTCGCGCACCGTCGCGAACGCCTCGGGCAGCAGGTCGTCGAGCGACTCGCCGTTGTCGAGGCGCTGCTTGAAGGCGGCGGTCTGCGAGCGCAGCTCGTCGTCGCTCATCACCTCGAAGTCGGGCTCGATGCTGTTGACCTGCTCGGCGACACGCGTCAGTCGGCGCAGTCTGGTGCCCTCGCCGGCGTTGAGAAGGCGGTCCATGAAAGCCACAGCGGAAGGTCCTCACGTTCGGGCTCGGGAGATCCGGGCATGCTGGCGGCCACGACTCCCGGCGATGCGGTGATCCCACCGCGGGGCCGTGGCCCGGCGTCGCGGTGACGCCAGTCGCATCCATGGTAGTGCCCGCCCCGCCAGGTGCCGGTCCGCGACGTCAGCCCCCGATCGCCGTCCTGAGTTGGGCGGCCAGGTCACCGCGGTCCTCGACGCGCACCTCGCCCAGTCCGCGCCACCGGGCCACCTCCCGGAGCTCCTCGGCGAGCTCCCCCGCGACCCGGTCCGCGGTCACCTCACGGCCGGGCTCGAGCCAGGCGGACCGCACGACGAGGGCGCCTCGGGAGCGGTCGGCCTTGAGGTCGACGCGGGCGACGAACGCGTCGCCGAGCCGGAACGGGTAGACGTAGTACCCGTACTGGCGCTGCGGCTCGGGGACGTAGATCTCGATCCGGTAGAAGAGGTCGAACAGCCGGTGCGTCCGCTCCCGCTCGAAGACCAGCGAGTCGAACGGACTGACGATCGCGCGGGCCTCGATCCGGCGCGGCACGGTCGTCTCGTGCCACACCCACCGGCGTCCCGACCAGCCCTCGACCTCCACCGGACGCACCTCGCCGGACGCCTCGAGCCGGGCGATCGCCGCCCGGGTGGGGGCGATCCGCATCCGGAAGTAGTCGGCCAGGCACCGCTCGGAGAAGACGCCGAGGGCGCGGGCTGCGCGACGGGCGAGCTCGAGATGGGCATCCGGCTCGTCGGGGGTCTCGCGGCCGACGACGGCCGGCGGCAGCACCCTGTCCGGCAGGTCGTACACCCGCTCGAACTGCGGGTTCCGTCGCGCGGACGTGACGTTGCCCGTCCAGAAGTGCCATTCGAGGGCGGTCTTGACGGCCGACCAGTTCCACCCCCAGTGGTCGCGCCGGCGCACCTCCTCGTGCTCGATCTGGCGCGCGCTCAGCGGCCCCTCCTCGGTGATCGTGCGCAGGACGTCGTCGATGAGGCCGGGGTGTTGGTCGCGGACGCGGAGCACCCCCTTCCAGGCGTCCTCGTGCGCCCGCGCCATCTTCCAGCGGAGCGCCGGCTGCAGCTCGACGTCGATGAGGCTGGCGGCGTGGCCCCAGTACTCGAACAGGGTGCGCGGCGTGCGGCCGCTGAGGAGGTCGAAGGTGGTGACGTCGTAGGGACCCAGCCGGCTGAACAGCGGCAGGTAGTGGGCCCGCGCGAGCACGTTGATCGAGTCGATCTGCACCTGAGCCAGCCGCCCGAGCACCCGCCCGAGGTCACGGCGGGTGGGCGGCCGGGTGGGACGCGGCCGATCGAAGCCCTGGGCGGCGAGCGCCACTCGACGGGCCGCCGGCAAAGTCAACCGCTGCATGGGTCCGTCATACCAAACGGGGGCGACGTTCCCGACCTGCCCGGGACCGGGCTGGCACCCCGGCGGTGGATCCGGCCCGGGACGGCCGACTGCCGCCGGCCGGGTGGCCGGCGGCAGTCGGAGGGTCGCTA
>JAJYQH010000090.1 GCA_021794705.1 Actinomycetes bacterium
GGCGATGACCTCGTCGATGTAGCACCAGCGCCACGACTCGCCGGGCTCGATCGAGCGCATCGTCGGGTGGCCGGTGCGGTGGAAGTGCCGCTCGGCGTGCCGGGCCTCGGACGAGTCGCAGCAGCCGACGTTGCCGCACGTGAGGCACATCCGCAGGTGCACCCACACGGTGCCCTCGACGAGGCAGTCCTGGCACTCGAGATCGGACGCCGGCACCACCAGTTCCCCGGAATGGGCCAGGTGCACGCACGGGGCCTCCGCCAGCCGCGGGCGCAGTGGTGTCTCCCGCACCAGGTCGGAGCGCTTTTGCACCCGGGTGAGGGTGATCTCCTCGCCGTCCAGTTCGGCGAGCACCCGGCCGATCACCTGGTCGTCGGCCCTCCCGTCGTCGCGGATGCGCAGCACCTCGTCGCGTTCGGCGTCCAGGGCCGCCATCCGGAGCCGACGGAACGAGTCCGAGGGGGTTTCCGAGTCGGGGTCGCGGCCCAGCCGCTCCCAGGCCTGGTTGCCACGCAGCTGGATGATCCGTTCGACCCGGTCCAGGGCCTTGTCGTCTTCCGGTCGGGCGACCTCCCTCGCCCGCCTCATCCCGGCCCGCGCCGCCCGCTGGTAGAGGATCGCCTCCTGGAGGGCGTCCTCGCGGGGGTCGGGGCCGGAGATGTCGAGCACGCGGGCCACAGCCGGCAGCGTGAGGCCCTGGATGACGAGGGTGCCGATGGTCACCGAGACGGCGGCGAGGATGAGCACCGCGCGGTTGGGGATGGGCGGGAGGGTCAGGGCGGCGGCGAGCGTCACCACGCCCCGCATGCCCGCCCAGGCGATGACGAGCGATTCGCGGAACGGCGGCGATTCCTCGCGGGCGCGGTGCACGACGGCCCGGGTGCCGAGCACCCAGATCACCCGGAGCACGATGACGCCGGCCACGCTGGCCGCGCAGACCGCGACGATCCGCCAGCCGCTCAGGTCGCTCTGCAGGGCGTCCGCCACCACGCCCTGCACCTGGAGGCCGATGAGCAGGAAGACCGAGTTCTCGAGCAGGTACTGGATCACCGACCAGTTGACCCGCGTGCTCAGTCGGGTCATCCCGTTCTCCTGCACCCGCGGCGCCGCGTGGCCGAGGGCCAGTCCGGCCACCACGACCGCCAGCACGCCGGAACCGCCCAGCTCGTCCGCGGGCACGTAGGCGAGGAACGGGACGATGAACGTGAGAGCGGTGCCGGTGTTCATGTCCTTGGTGCGCCCGAAGAGGAACGCCATGATCCGGGCGACGACCAGACCGGTGACCACCGAGATCGCGACCGCCTTGAGGAAGTCGAGGCTGACCCAGCCGAAGCTCACCGAGGCGCCGATGGCCGCGACGGCGCTGCGCAGGCTCACCAGCGCGGCGGCGTCGTTGACCAGCCCCTCCCCCTCGAGGATCGTCACCACCCGGCGGGGGAAGCCGACCGCGCTGGCGATGGCCGTGGTGGCCACCGGGTCGGGCGGCGAGACGATGGCGCCGAGCGCGAACGCGGCCGCCCAGCCCACCGGCATGAGCGTGTGCACGATGACCCCGATGCCGACCATCGTGAACAGGACCAGCCCCACGCTGAGCCAGCCGATCGACGCGATGTTGTGCCGGAAGTCGATGAGGGACTGGTTCACCGCGGCCGCGTACAGCAGCGGCGGGAGCAGCCCGATGAGAATGACGTCCGCGGTGAGGTGGACCGTCGGGATGACCGGCAGATAGCTCGCGAGGACGCCGATGAGCACCAGCAGCAGGGGGGCGCTCAGCCCGAACCGCCGCGACAGCGACGTGACGGCGAGCACCGTGATCGCGAAGGCCGAGAGCCAGATGACGATGTCCACCCCGGCCATTGTGCCGGGTCGCGGGGGGCCGCGACGCCGCGCCGATCTTCGGCGGGAACGGCGGCCCGGGAGGCACACCGTGACTGGGCGTCCGGATGCTGAGCCGATTCGGCTCACGTACTGGTCGTCGCCCTCACCGAGACCGATTTGCGCACTGCACCGGTGGTATTACTACATCATGTAGTAATTCTTCCGGGCGGGCCCGCCCGGATGCCAGCAAGGACGACCATGCACATCACCCGAGGAACCGACGTCGCACTTCGCACGATGATGCTGCTCGCGAGATCGCCCGAGCCCAAGGTGTCGATCAGCAGGGTCGCCGAGCACCTGAACCTCCCCGAGCGGCACGTGGGCAAGATCGTCCAGGTGCTCGCCCACTACGGCTGGGTGGCCACCGTCCGCGGACGCACCGGCGGGGTCGTCATCACCTCCGCCGGGCTCGGCACCTCCGCGGACACGGTGATGGCCGCGATCGAGGGGGACGCCCCCGTGCTCGACTGCTTCGACCCGCCCTGCCCGCTGCTGCATGACGGCTGCGCCCTCAAGGAGGCGCTCGACTCGGCCCAGCACGCGTTCCGCGCCCACCTGGCCGGGGCGACCATCGCCGAGCTTGCCGGCGTCCCCGACGACGAGGTCGAGGCCCGGGGGCTGGCGGCGTCCGCCGGGCACCTCGGCTAGACGCGCACCGTCCAGCCGAACGGGTCGTCGGCGCGCCCGTACTGGATGTCGAGCAGGTGACCGCGCATGGCCATCGTCTTCGGGCCCGGCGTCGCGTCGGCCACCGGCAGGGTGATGTCGTGCGCGTCGAGCGTGGCCCCCGGACGCCGGATGCCGAGCACCGGCACGACCACCGCGGCGGTGCCGCACGCGAGCACCTCGCAGATCTCACCGGACGCGATCCGGGTCGCCACCTCGTGGATGCCGATCTGCCGCTCGACCGGCCGCAGCCCGTGGTGCGGCGCGAGCTTGAGCAGCGAGTCCCGCGTGACGCCGTCGAGGATGGTGCCGCGCAGGTCCGGGGTGATGAGTTCCCCGTCGCGGGTGATGAACAGGATGTTCATCGTGCCGCACTCCTCGACCCAGCGGTGCTCGGCGCCGTCCAGCCAGAGCACCTGGTCGCAGGCGTGCTGCTTGGCCTCCCCCGCCGCGATGAGGCTGGCCGCGTAGTTGCCGCCGCACTTCGCCGCGCCCGTGCCTCCGGACGCCGCCCGGGTGAACGTCGGTGTCGCCCAGAGCCACACGGGGTCCGGGTAGTAGGGCCCCACGGGGGACGCGATGACGGTGAACTTGTACTCGTGCGACTCGCGGACGCCGAGGAACGTCTCCGACGCGATCTCGAAGGGGCGGATGTAGAGGCTCTGCTCCTTGGCGGGCGCGGGCACCCAGGCGCGGTCGAGGTCGACGAGGCTGGTGACGGCGTCCACGAAGAGGTCGGGGGGCAGCGGCGCCATCGAGAGGCGCTCGGCGGAGGCCGCGAAGCGGACGGCGTTCTTGCGGGGGCGGAACAGCCACACGGAGTCGTCGGCGCGACGGTAGGCCTTGAGGCCCTCGAAGATCTCCTGCCCGTAGTGCAGGACGCCGGCGCTCGGGTGCATCTCGAACGGTTTCGTCTGCTCGATGACCAGCCGGTGCCAGCCGGCGTCCGGGGTGTAGGTCGCGCTCGCCATGTGGTCGGTGAAGTACCTGCCGAACCCGGGATCCGCCAGGGCGCGGGCGATCTCCTCGGGGGGCGTGGACGTGGCCGTGGGGTCGAGCTCGAACTGCGACATGGTCGCGATGGTATGCCCCCCGTTTCGGCCGCCCGGAAGCCCAATCGGGGGTGGACTTGTCCCCGGGCGACACCGTAGCTATTCTTTCGATATATCGATGACATGCCGCCGATACTGAGGTGAGCGGCCGACCGGCGTCCGCGTCACCCGACTTCACACCACAACCACCACTCTCAAGGAGAGCACTCATGCACAACTTCGGATTCGACAAGATGCACGGCCACGAGGAGTTCGAGGGCCGGGGACGCGGACGGGGCTTCGGTCGCGGTCCGCGGGGTCCCCGACCCGAGGGCTTCGAGGGCGGAGGCATGGGGGGCCGCATGGGCGGACCCGGCTTCGGCCCGATGGGCGGACCCGGCTTCGGGCCGATGGGGGGCCCGGGCTTCGGCCCCGGCTTCGGTCCCATGGGCGGCCCCGGATTCCGCGGGCGTCCCGGCGGACGGGGCCCCGGACGCGGCCGCAAGGGCGACGTGCGCAACGCCATCCTCGCGCTGCTCGCGGAGCAGCCGATGAACGGCTACCAGCTGATCAGTGCGATCAGCGACAAGA
>JAJYQH010000133.1 GCA_021794705.1 Actinomycetes bacterium
GCGTCCACGTCGCTGGCGACGGTGAGCCGGACCGCGTCGGGTCCGCGCAGCCGCTCGTCGAGGCCGACGAGGTCGACGCGGGCGAGCCGCTCGAGGCCCCGGGCGCCGGGCGGGATCGGCCGCCCGTCACCGTCGAGCAGGGCCACGCCGAGGGCCTGCAGCATGCCGGCACCCCCGTCGGTGGACGCCGACCCGCCGAGGCCGACGACCACCTCACGGACGCCGTCGAGCCGCGCGGCCGCCCGGATCGCCTCGCCCAGGCCGCGCGTGCCGGCGTCCCACGGCGCGGGGCCGGCGGGGAGCCGCGCGAGTCCGCAGCAGTCCGCCAGCTCGACCGCAGCCCGCTCGCCCCGCCGGGCGATCCGGGCGGTGACGGCAGCACCGGTCGGACCGTCCACCTGCACCGGGACCGCGTCGAAACCCGACGCGACAAGCGCATCGATGGTCCCGTCCCCTCCGTCCGCGACGGCTACCGGGTGGACGTCGGCGTCCGGCAGCACGCGGAGCACGCCACGCCGGGCGCAGTCCGTCGCCTGCGCCGCCGTGAGCGTGCCCTTGAACTTGTCGAGAGCCAGCACCACCCGCATGGCCACACTCTGCCAGCGGCCACCGCCTCGGGCGACCGAAGGCCTGCCGGTAAACTCGCTCGTCGTGCCGACCCTCACCCAAGCCCAGTCGAACGCGGTCACCGAACTGCTGCGCATCACGCCGGCCGTCGGTGAGCTCGGGCGGTTGTTCGCGGACGCCGGTCACGAGCTCTACCTCGTGGGCGGGTCGGTACGCGATGCCCTGCTGGGGGGCCTCGGCAACGACCTCGACTTCACGACGTCGGCCCGGCCCGACGAGACCGAACGCATCCTCCGCTCGTTCACCAGGGCGGTCTGGGACATCGGCAAGCAGTGGGGAACCATCGGTGCCCGCAAGCAGGCGGCGGGCAGCGACTGGATCATCGAAATCACGACCTTCCGGGCCGACGCCTACCGGAGTGAGTCCCGCAAGCCGGAGGTGAACTTCGGAGACCGGATCGAGGACGACCTCATCCGGCGCGACTTCACCGTCAACGCGATGGCGATCAGCCTCGTCGACCAGCGCTTCGTCGACCCCTACGGCGGCCTCGCCGACCTCAGCAGGGGCGTGCTGCGCACTCCGTTCGAGCCGGAGCGCAGCTTCAGCGACGATCCATTGCGGATGCTGCGAGCGGCCCGGTTCACGTCCCAGTTGGGTTTCGTGGTCACCCTCCCGGTGCTGCGAGCGATGACCGACCTCGCCGACCGGATCGGCATCGTCTCGGCCGAGCGGGTGCGCGACGAGCTGGTCAAGCTGCTGCTCACCGACGAACCCCGCCGCGGGCTCGACCTGCTCGTCGACACCGGACTCGCCGACCAGATCCTCCCCGAGCTGCCCGCGCTGCGGCTCGAGATCGACGAGCACCACCGGCACAAGGACGTGTACGCCCACTCCCTCACCGTGCTCGATCAGGCCATCGCCCTGGAGAAGGCCCGCAACCACCAGCCCGACATCGTGCTCCGCCTGGCCGCGCTCCTGCACGACATCGGCAAGCCCGCCACCCGCGAACTGCTGGGCGACGGACGGGTGAGCTTCCACCACCACGACGTCGTGGGAGCCAAGCTTGCTCGCAGGCGCCTCAAGGCGCTCCGCTTCAGCCGCGACGAGATCGACGCCGTGAGCCACCTCATCGAACTGCACCTGCGGTTCCACGGTTACTCGGACGTCGAGCTCGGCAAGGGGGAGGCGTGGACCGACTCCGCCGTGCGCCGCTACGTGCGGGACGCCGGGGACGACCTCGAGCGGCTGCACATCCTCACCCGCAGCGACAGCACCACGAGGAACAAGCGCCGCGCCGACCGCCTCCGCCGGGCCTACGACGAGCTCGAGTGGCGGATCGACGAGCTGTCGGCTCAGGAGAAGCTCGACGCCCTGCGTCCCGCCCTCGACGGCCAGCAGATCATGGAGCTCCTCGGCATCCCCCAGGGGCCCGACGTCGGGCGGGCGTACAAGTTCCTGCTCGGGGTGCGGATCGACCGGGGGCCGATGCCGCCCGAGGACGCCGCGAGCCTCCTCCTCGACTGGTGGCGCGCCGGGGCACCTCCCGCCTCCGACTCCCCGGGCGGCGAGAGCTCCGGCACAGGCGCCAGCCCTACGATGGGCGGATGAGCCAGCAGTCCCGCGCGCGTCGCGTCGCGCGCGCGCTGGTGACGGCCCTCGTCGGGCTGGTCACGGTGCTCGGCACGGCGTGGTTCTCGGCGCCACCGGCGTCCGCGCAGACGCCGCTCATCACCGTGCAGATGTCCTCGCTCACCCCGTCGTCGACCACGGGGGCCGGCACGCTGAAGATCACGGGCAGGATCACCAACACCTCCACCGAGGACCTTCGCTCGGTGCAGGTGTACCTGTGGCGCGACACGACCCCGCTCACCACCCAGGAACAGTTCTCGGCCTACCTCGCGAGCACGGTCACCCTGCCCGTGGGGGCGAGGGCGGTCGACCACGAGCAGGGCGTCTGGCAGCAGGTGACGACCCCTCAGCAGCCGCTGTTCACCCCCGGGCAGAGCGCGAGCTTCACCGTGTCGGCGCCGATCAAGCTGCTCGGGTTCACCACACCCGCGCTCTACCCGGTGGGCGTCCAGGTGCGGGCGGAACTGCCGGACGGCTCGACGCTGACGGCCGGGCGCTCGCGGACGATCCTGCCGGTGCTGGCCAAGTCCACCCGGCTCACCTACACGCCGCTCGTCGTGCTCACGGCGAAGCCGTCCCTGCTGGGGCCCGCCGCCTTCGCCGACGACCACCTCGTCTCCGACCTCACCGGACGGTTGTCGCAACTCCTCGACCGGGCCGCCCAGCCGGGCAGCACCGTCCTCGTCGACCCCGGCCTCGTCGACGAGGTGCAGGCGCTCACCACCGCCCACACGATCGGGGGCCGGACGCCGTCGGCGTCCGACCTGCAGCGGCAGGCGCAGGTGGCGGGCGACTGGCTGGCCAAGCTCCGGTCGGTCGTCGCGAGTCACCGGTCGTACCGGCTGCCCTACGCCGACCCCGATCTCACGCCGCTGGTCGTGAGCGGCGACACGGAGACCCGGGACGGGATCGCGGCGGCCCTCAGCCCCGACAACCCGGTGGCGAACCTGCCCCTCGCCGTGTACACCGACACCGTGACGCCCGCGCTGCTGAGCTTCGTCCAGCCGTGGAAGCCCTCGGTCGTCATCGGGGGAGGGGTGAGCGACGGCATCGACCCGGTCTCCGGGATCGCGGTGAAGGATGTCGCCATGGGCATCACCGGCGGCGGCCCGGCCCCGGCGCCCACCACGACGCCGGTGCAGGTGCGACAGCGGGCGATGGCCCAGGCGCTCATCGCCTCGAGCACCGGCTCGCCGATGCTGCTTCCGATCGCGTCCCAGAGCGACCTGCGCCTCGACCAGCTCATCCGCCCGGCCCTCAGCGCGACCCCCCTCGATCTCACGCTGTCGACTCCCGCGCTCGTCACCGGCAGCGAGGCGCACCCCGACCCGAGCGGCTGGGAGCAGTTGCGGCAGCTCGCCCACGAGCGCTTCTCGGCGTGGGGGGAGGTGACCGGGCTGACCGCGGAGGCGACGAGCCGGGCCGACCGGGCGCTCGCACGGAGCCTGTCGTCGAGCTTGACCCCCAAGCAGGGGGCGGACTTCCTCAGCAAGGCGACCTCGCTCGTCGGCGACGTGCTGGGCAGCCAGGCGATCACCCTGGCGCTGGCCGGGGAGTTCGTGCTCAGCAGCTCGAGCAACAACCTCCCGGCCACCGTCACCAACCACCTCGACCAGGCGGTGACGGTGCGGATCGCGTTCGTCTCCGAGAACCCCCAGCGGGTCAGCGTCCCCGAGACGCCCGACATCACGGTGCCCGCCGGCGAGACGGTGACGGCCGAGTTCACCGCGCACGCCCACACCAATGGTTCGGTGAACGTGACCGCGCGCCTCGAGACCCCGCAGGGGCGGCCGATCGGGGCTCCGCAGCAGATCACGCTGCGGGCCACCTCCTTCGGGCAGGTCGGCTGGATCATCGTGATCCTCTCCGGCGTGGTGTTCATGGGTGCGACCGCGATGCGCATCCGGCAGGTGCAGCGCGAGCACAGCCGCACCCAGTCGCTCGCCAGACCTGCCGCACAGAGTGTC
>JAJYQH010000317.1 GCA_021794705.1 Actinomycetes bacterium
GCAGTTCGGGATCGGTGTACATCCACTTGCTGAGGGCGACCTTCTGCTGGTTGCCGCCCGAGAGCTGGCCCACCGCGCTGGTGACCGACGAGGTGCGGATGTTGAGCGACTTGCGGTACTCCTCCGCGACCGAGGTCTCCGTGCGCTTGTCGACCATCCCGTTGGCGGTGAGCTTCTCGAGCGCCGCCGCCGAGATGTTGTGGCGGATCTCGTCGATGAGGTTGAGGCCGAACTTCTTGCGGTCCTCGCTCACGTACGCGATGCCCGCCCGCTTTGCGCGGCCCACCGTTGTCGGGAAGACCTCCTTGCCGTGCATGAACACGTGCCCGGAGATGTCCTGGCCGTACTGCCCCCCGAACAGGCTCATCGCCAGTTCGGTGCGTCCGGCGCCCATGAGCCCGGCGATACCGACGATCTCGCCCGAATTCACGGTGAAGGACGCCTCGTCGACGACCACCCGGCTCCGGTCCTGCGGGTGATGCACGGTCCAATCCTCGACGCGGAGCAGTTCCGGGCCGACGGTGCTGGTGTGCTCGGGGAAGCGGTTGTCGAGCGGGCGTCCGACCATGTTGCGGATCATCCAGTCCTCGGTGACCGGTTCCGGGCCGTGCATCTGCCGGTTGGCCACCACGGCCCCGTCGCGGATGATCGTCACCGAGTCGGCGATCGCGAGGATCTCGTTGAGCTTGTGGGAGATGATGATCTGGGTCACTCCCTCGTCCTTGAGCATGCGCATGAGGGCGAGGAGATGGGCCGAATCGTCGTCGTTGAGGGCCGCGGTCGGCTCGTCGAGGATGAGCAGCTTGACGTCCTTCGACAGGGCCTTGGCGATCTCGACCAGTTGCTGCTTGCCGACGCCGATGTCCATCACCCGGGTGCGCGGGCTGTCCTTGAGACCCACCCGCTTGAGCAGCGCGGCCGCCCGGGCGTAGGTCTGCCGCCAGTCGATGAACGGCCCGTTCGCCTGCTCGTTGCCGAGGAAGATGTTCTCCCCGATCGAGAGGTAGGGCGAGAGCGCGAGCTCCTGATGGATGATGACGATGCCCTTGTGTTCGCTGTCGCGCAGCGACCTGAACCGGCACTCCTCACCCTCGTAGATGATGTCGCCCTCGTACGTGCCGTGCGGGTGGACGCCGGACAGCACCTTCATGAGGGTCGACTTGCCGGCGCCGTTCTCGCCGCAGATGGCGTGGATCTCGCCTTGGTCGACGTCGAGCGTGACGCCGCTGAGCGCTGTGACACCGGAGAACTTCTTGACGATGTCGCGCATCTCCAGAATGGTCGCCATTCACCTCTCCTTCGTGGGTTCTGGCTGGGTAGGGCCCCCGCCGGCGCCGCACCGTCGGCCGCGAGGGCAGGTCGGGGACGGAGCACGGCCGCTCGCCGGGGCCGACGGGACCGTGAAGCGGGGGGACGCGGGCAGGGGCGCCGGCCGTCGGCCGACGCCCCTGCGTCACATCGTCACAGACCGAGCTGCGAGGCGGTGTAGAAACCGGAGCCGACGAGGACCGACTTCACGCTGTCGTACGTGACGACCTCGGGGGGCAGCAGGTAGGTCGGGACGACCTTCGTGCCGTTGTTGTAGGTCTTGGTGTCGTTGACGTCGACCGTGGTGCCCTTGAGGATCTGGTCGACCATCTTGGCCACCTGGTCACCCAGCTTGCGGGTGTCCTTCCAGACGGTCATCGCCTGCTTGCCGGCCAGCATGTTCTTGGTGTTGGCGAGGTCGGCGTCCTGACCGGTGATGAGCGGCCAGTCGGTGCCGACCTTGTACCCGGCGGCGTCGAGCGCCTGCTCGATGCCGAGGGCCAGCGAGTCGTTCGGGGACAGGACGATGTTGACCTTCTTGCCGCCGGCGTAGAAGGAGTTGAGCCGGTTCTGCATCTCCGACTGCGCCGTGGACGACAGCCACGAGGTGATGCCGATCGAGGTCCAGTCGGCGTCGGTCTTGGGGGCCTTGCCGCTCGGCACCTTGATCGTGCCGTCGGTCACCTTGGGGTTGATGAGGTCCCACGCACCGGCGAAGAAGAACTTCGCGTTGTTGTCGTCGGGCGATCCGGCGAACGGCTCGAGGTTGATGCTGCCGTCGCTGTTCTTGAACTTGCCGAGGTTGTCGAGGATGAACTGCCCCTGCATCTGGCCGACCTTGTAGTTGTCGAAGGTGGCGTAGTAGTCGACGTTCTGGCTGCCGTTGATGAGGCGGTCGTAGGCGATGATCTTGACGCCCTTGGCGGCGGCCTGCGAGAGCACCGGGCCGAGGGCGGTGCCGTCGATCGAGGCGATGACGAGCACCTTGGCGCCGTCGTTGATCATGTTCTGCAGCTGGTTGTTCTGCTGATCCTGCTTGTTGTCGGCGTACTGCAGGCTCACCTGGTAGCCGGCGGTCTTCAGCAGGTCTTCGAGGTGACTGCCGTCACGGTTCCAGCGCTCGAGGCTCTTGGTCGGCATGGCCACGCCGATGAGCGAGCCGGCGCCACCCCCCGCGGACGCGGATCCCGAGGTGGTGTTTGACGTGTTACGGGTGCTGCTGCAGCCCGCTGCGGCGACGATGGCCGCGGAGGCGGTCCCCAACAGGAGACTGCGACGAGTGAACATCTGGCGAATCCTCCCTGATCCCGGTCGCCGGATTGACTCCCACAGGCAAAACCGCTCGCCCCGCAGGGAGCGGGGCTGACGACCGTGTTTGTTGCGTGGCGACACGATATTCCCCGCCCTCCCGGCCTCCGCGCCCGGGGTGCCCTTCGTGACGGAACCGTTATGGGCGGTGAGAACACGTGCGAAACCGGGGAGTCAGCACGAAAATGCGGGCAGACCGGCGTGTCCGCGCGACAATCGTCAGGCCGGCGTGCGTCCCCGTCGCGCGCGACGCCGCACATGAGCGCTGGGGGTCTTGCCCTCGGCGGGACTGCGGGACTGAACCAGGTAGTCGGGGTGGGCCGACATGAGGTCCTTGAGCTTGCCGAACCCCCAGGTGCGCGAGTCGAAGTCGGACGCCAGCCGGGACAGGTTGCTCCCGACCGCCCCGAGGTTGGCCCAGCCGTCGTCCCCCGCGGCACTGTCGACCGCCTCCGACAGCAGCCGGTCGAGCAGGGGGTCGCGCGAGAGGGTGGGGGCGTCGGCGTGGGCTGCGGGAGCGGAGCGCGGGAGGAGGTTCTCGACGTAGATGAACGTGTCGCAGGCGGACACGAACGCCTTCGGCGTCTTGCGCTCGCCGAAGCCGTAGACGGTGAGGCCCTCCTCGCGGATACGGGCGGCGAGGCGGGTGAAGTCGCTGTCGCTGGAGACGAGGCAGAACCCGTCGAGGTTGCCGGTGTGCAGGAGGTCCATCGCGTCGATGATGAGGGCGCTGTCGGTCGCGTTCTTGCCGGTCGTGTAGCTGAACTGCTGGATCGGCTGTACCGAGTTGGCGAGCAGTTCGGTCTTCCACTGCGCGAGCTGGTTGGACGTCCAGTCGCCGTACGCGCGACGGACGCTGGCCCGGCCGTACTTGGCGATCTCGACGAGCAGCGGGTCGAGGTACTGCGCGCTGGCGTTTTCGGCGTCGATGAGGACCGCCAGCCGGGCCTCGTCCTGCTTCGCTGCTGTCGTCACCGATTCCCCCTTCGCCAGGTGGCCCCAGCTTGTCAAACCGGGACCGACCGGCGCCAGAGGCACGTCGGGGACGACGCCAGGACGGATGGCGGCGACACCCGGCCGCGACGACAGGAGTCGCGGAGCCGGCGGTGACGCCCGCCATCCGTCCCGGGCAGAGCCTCCGGGTCACTCCCCCGGCTTGAGCACCACCTTGATGCACCCGTCCTGCTTGTCGCGGAAGATGCGGTACATGTCGGGCGCCTCCTCCAGCGGGACGCGGTGCGTCGTGAGGTCCTCGGTGCCGAGAGGGTCGGCGGGATCCTCCACGAGCGGCAGCAGATCGGGGATCCAGTGCTGCACGTTTCCCTGGCCCATCCGCATGGTCAGCTGCTTGTCGAACATGGTCATGAGGTTGAGCGGATCCCGTGCTCCCGCGTAGACCCCGCTCAGCGAGACGGTCCCCCCGCGCCGCACGGAGTGGATCGCCATGAGCAGCGCCGGGAGCCGGTCGACCCCGGCCTGGGTCATGAGCGGCTTGCCGATCACCTTGGGGAGCAGCCCCATGCTCTTG
>JAJYQH010000089.1 GCA_021794705.1 Actinomycetes bacterium
CCTAGCTCGCCGCGCGTCCGGTGGCATGGAGCCGGGCGGAGTGGATCGAGAACACGATGGGCGCCTGGCAGCACATCACCGACCCGATCGCCGCGAGCATGGCCCAGGCGATGGGCGGCCTGCTCCAGACCGGCGGTGCGGCGCTGCCGCCGGAGCTCGCCGGCATCAGCTCCATGCTGTCGCCGATGCTCAACCAGATGGCGGGCTCGATGTACTCCATGCAGCTCGCGCAGGCCCTCGGCCAGCTGTCCACCCAGGTGCTCACCGGCACCGAGATCGGGCTGCAGTTGCTCGCGCAGCCGCGCGTGGTCGTGCTGCCCGCGGCCGTCGGCGGCTTCGGCGAGGGCCTCGACATCCCCGCCGACGACGTGCTGCTCTACCTCACCCTGCGCGAGACCGCGCGGCAGCGGCTGTTCGCCGAGGCCGGCTGGCTGGCCCCCCAACTGCTCGCCATGGTCGAGCACTACGCCCGCGAGATCCGCATCGACACCTCGGCCCTCGAGGACGCCGTCGACATCGACGACCTCGGCGAGCTCACCCCCGACAAGCTGCTCCAGGTGTCCGAGAATCTCAAGGGACGATTGTTCGAGCCCACGCGCACCGCCGAGCAGGACGCCATCCTCGCCCGGCTCGAGACCCTCGTGGCGCTCATCGAGGGGTGGGTCGACGAGGTCACGTCCCAGGCCGCCCAGGGCTGGATGCCCGCCGAGCCCCAGTTGTCGGAGATGATCCGGCGCCGCCGCGGTGCGGGCGGCCCCGCGGAGACCGTGTTCCGCACCCTCGTCGGGCTCGAACTGCGCCCGCGGCGGGTGCGGGACGCCGCCACCCTGTGGGCGATGCTGCGCGAGGCCCGGGGAATCGACGGCCGCGACGCCCTGTGGGCGCACCCCGACCTCGCGCCCGGGGCCGAGGCGCTCGACGACCCCCAGGGCTTCGTGCACGGAACCAGCGGTGAGGGCTCCCGGGCCTTCGACGAGATCGACCTCGAACTGCAGCAACTGCTCAACGGCGGCCCGGGCAACGCGGGTGGGCCGGACGCCCCGGGGTCCGACGGCCCCGCCGCCGGTGACCCGGGCGACGGGCCGGAAGGACCGGACGCCGCACCGGAGTCCTGAGCCGCCTGCGCCTCAGTCGAGCGCGCCGTCGTCCCAGTCGTCACCATCCCAGTCGTCGCCATCCCAGTCGGCGTCGGGGTCGGCGGCGGGGCGTCCCGCCTCCCGGGACGCCGCGGCGTGCCCGGCGGACCAGCCGCGCAGCCAGTTGCGGGCGAGGTCGTGCTGCGGGTAGAGCGCCTCGAGCGACCGGAACCGCGCGGTGTGCCCGGGCTCGACGAGGTGCACGAGTTCGTGGAACACGACCGCCTCGACGACGTGGAGGGGCGCGGTGCCGAGGGTGTCGGCGATGCGGATGCGCCCGGTGCCGATCGTGCACGACCCCCAACGGCGCTCCATCGTCGACACCCACCGGATGCTGCTGGCACGCACCTCGCGCCGGACGACCGGATCGAGGTGGGCGCGGGCCACGCGGACCGCGATCTCGCCGAGCCACTGGTCGCCCCGCGTTCGGGGACGGGCCGCGGACCGGGTCACCTTGGCGACCAGGCCCTCGACGAGGCGCTGCTCCTCGCGCCCGGGAAGGCCGGCGGGAACCATCACGACGATGCGCCCGGCCTCCCACCTGGCCTGCGCGGTGCGCCGGCGCCGGGCCGACCGCCTGATCTCGACCTCGACTGGCCGCCCCTCGCCGGCGGCTGCGGCGACCGGGGGCGGGAGCGGCGGTTCGGCGGCTCGGCGGAACTCCATGGCCCAAGACTGGCACGCGCCGCCGACAGAACCCTGGATGGGCGCTCCGCGGTGGTCGACCGGGCGGCGTCCAACAGGCACTTGACCTCCCCATTCGTTTGCCGATAGGTTCTTCGGCGAGGCCCCGGAAGGTCACCGCATGCAGGGGAAGGCAAGCGGGAGATCCCGGGGCCTCACTGCGTCCGGGGGAGTCGCCGGGGCACCCCATCGGGGACGCCGGCACCAGCGCCGCCCCTTGTCCGCGGGCGGCGCGCCCCACCCGGATCAGCCTCCCCCCTTTGTCGGTGGCCCGGGGTTGTGGAACAGTTGACCCCCGTAGCGCGTCTGGGCTTTACCAAACCTCATGTCGTCCCGCCCGGAACGCCGCCCGACAGCCAGGAGGAAGCATGAGCGACGAGACCTACAGCGGTGAGTTCTACTGCGTGAAGTGCAAGGCGAAGCGCGAGGCCAGCGGCCACGTGGTGGTCAACGACAAGGGCACCCGGATGGCCAAGGCCACCTGCCCCGAGTGCGGCACCAACCTCAACCGGATTCTCGGCAAGGTCAAGTGACGTAGCGGCGCGCGATCGTCGCGCGCCCGTCGCGCCCTGAGCGCGACAGCATGGCGTTGTGGGGCGGCCCTGGTGCCGCCCCCTTCGCGTCCCCGGCCCGGACGCCCGCGGGTGTCGTCCCGCACGCACACGGTGTTGTCCACCGGGCGTCCGCCGTTGTCTGTTCGGGCGGGGCCGAAGGAACCGGACGCCGGCAGATCCCGCCCCGGCAAGGCTGGCCGGCATGGCCGTCACCACAGCACTCCCCGCGCCCTGCCCGACCCTGCCGACCGACGGATGGGGCGCCGACGTCATCGCCCTCACCGGACCCTCGGGAGCCGCCGTGCGGCTGTGGCGCGGCCCGCACCACTGGCTGCAGGACGACGGCGCCGACGACGACCCCCGCCTCGCCGCCAGGCTCGACCGGGCCCTGCGAAGCGCTGCTGACGTTCGGCGCCCTTCCCCCGCCCTGTGGGAGGTCGTCGTGGTCGGCGACGGACCCGCGGCCGCGGCGATCGGCCGCCACCTCGTCCTCCGCCCCTCCCTCGATGTCGTTCTGGGACGCGACCCGTCGCGTCCCGCCGAAGGGCCCACGACCTGGCAGACCGGATTGCTCGCCGAACGCCGAGGCGCCCGGCGTCCCGCTCGGTGGACCGACGCCCACCCCGAGGACGCGTGGCGTCCGGGCTCGGTCGTGGTCGTGTGCACGGCGAGCGCCGAACCCGACCGGGTGCTCGCCCGCCGGCTGGTGAGGAGGCGCGCCGAACACGTCGTCGTGCGCGTGCACCAGGGGGTCGCGCTGGTCGGTCCGTGGGTGAGCCCGGGGGTCACTCCGTGCCTGGAGTGTCACGACCACGGGTGGGCTGCCCACGACGGGGGCTACGCCCGCGTGCTCGCTGACCTCGAGCAGCGCCGGGCGGTCACCGACGAGTCGTCGCTCGCCTGGGCCGCGGCCGTCGTCGGTCGCCACCTGGCGGCCCCGCACTCCGGACGCCGCGCGCTGGCGGGACGCGTCGAGGTGAGCGACCCGCTGTTCCCGACCCTGCGCGGCTTCCGCGTGGCCCCGCACCCGGCGTGCGGGTGCGGGGCCGTCGCTCACGCGGCTTCGATGATCTGAGTCTTGCGGGGCCGCCCGCGCGGCCGCTTGCGGGCCACGACGACGCCGCCCACGAAGAGCTCGCCGCCCCACACGCCGTGGGGTTCGGCCCTCCGCTTCGCCGCGGAGAGGCAGACCTCCCGCACGGGGCAGCCGTGGCACACGAGCTTCGCCCGCTCCACGTCGGCGGGCGACTCGGCGAAGAACAGCTCGGGGTCGTGGTCGAGGCAGGCGGCCCGGTCGCTCACCGGCAACCACGCCTGCCGGAAGAGGTCGACCAGCTGCCCCGTGTGGGAGGGCACGATCTGCGCCTCGTGGGCCGTCAGGCTCGGCATCGCGTTCATGGTGTCTCCTGGTAATCCCGTGCTGCTCCGGAATCGTCCCCGGCCGGGATGACAAAAAGGGCCGTGATTCCGGTGGATCGGAGTCACGGCCCGTGAGACGGCGCTGGCTAGAGCGGTATCGCGGTGGGGTGACCCGGATCGGTGATGGACGTGTGGACGTGCGTGGGGGCGGGCGCCTGGCCGAGGCCGCGCGTTCCCGCGAGATCGGGGCGGAGTGCTCCCCCCGAGGCGACGAGGGTCGCGGCGCGCATGCGCGGCACGGCAGTACCCGTGATGGCGTTCATCAGCACGTCGACCTCCTTCGCTGTGTCAGGCACCGGTTCCGACGCGGTGCACGCCCGTCCTCCAGGCGACCCGGGATAG
>JAJYQH010000115.1 GCA_021794705.1 Actinomycetes bacterium
TCCGGCGACGACCTCATCCTCGGCCAGCGGGGCCGCGACCTCATCTACGGTGACTCGGGCATCAACGTCGACGTGCTCACCCGCGTGCTCACCGTCGTCACCGTCAACTCGAGCGTGCTGCCCAACGCCGACACCCTGTACGCCGGCCACGACGTGCTCATCGGCGAGGGCTTCGGCTCGGCGCCGAGCACGGCCCCCGGGAACAGCGACAACGCCGACGTCATCTTCGGCGACCAGGGCCAGGTCGTCCAGGACGTCCAGGGCGTGCGGCAGTGGCTGTTCGACGAGGCCAGCCAGACCTTCGTCGAGGTCGACCCGGTGCGCCTGCAGGCGATCCAGACGACCCTCGAGCTCATGCACCTCGCCACGGTGCAGCCGCAGAACGGCGTGAGCGACACCATCGAGGGCGACCTCGGCAACGACTTCCTCTTCGGCGGCGGCGGCGGCGACACGATCTGGGGCAACGCGGGCAACGACCTCGCCTTCGGCGACTTCGGCAGCGTCGACTGCGTCCAGATCGCGGCCGACCCCGGCACCACCGGCTGCCGCATCGACCCGGCCCTGCTGCCGCTCAACGTGCCGCTCAACGACCACGTGTTCACCTGGACGTCGCTGTACACCGGGCCGACCGCCAACTGGGGCAACGACCTCATGACCGGCGACACCGGCAACGACGTGCTCATCGGTGGGGCGGGCTCCGACCGGATCACCGGCGGCGCGGGCGACGACGACATCGTCGGCGGCAACACCGGACTGCCGATCCCGGGCTTCGTCGGTGGCTCGGGCGGAGCGGGCGGCTACAACGCCGGCGTCGACTACAGCGGCGGGAACGTGGCCTACGGCGACGTCTACGACGCCACCGGCGGCACCGACGGGCCGCACAGCGCCTGCATCGGGGCCGGGGCGTGCACCTACGGCGACTTCCTCGACGGCGGCTCCGGCAACGACGTCATCGCCGGCGACAACGCGACCATCCTCAGGACCGGGACGATCTTCAGCCCGCGCTTCCGGGTGCTCACCGGCACCAGCATCCTCAATGCGACGAGCGGCGCGTCGAACATCTACGGCACCAACTACAACGGGTCGACGATCCCGTGCGAGTGGGTCGACACGTCGCCCACGGCGGCCACCCCGGCGCCCACCTGCCTGACCTACGGGTTCCAGCAGGATCCGCGCGGCGCCTTCGTCCGCTATGTCGCGCTGTACGACATGAGCGCCACCTCGGCCCCCGGTACGTCGTCGGACTCCAACATCGCCGGCGGCGCGGGCGACGACGTTCTGTTCGGCCAGCAGGGCAACGACTGGATCCAGGGCGACGGCTCGGTCATCAACGACCGCGGGCAGGTCACCATCGACGTCCAGACCCGCAACCCCGTCACCGACCCGCGGCGCTCGGTCGAGGACTGGGCCGGCCCGGGCACCGACGGCAACGACTACATCGAGGGCAACGGCGGCAACGACGTCATCTGGGGCGACCTCGGCCAGGACGACCTCGTCGGCGGCAGCAGCTCGATGTTCGGCCTCGTCTCGCCCGCGCTGCGTCCGGACGGCTCGGACGCGATCTACGGCGGCGCCGGCACCCGGGTCGGCATCAACGACATGGGCGACCAGTCCGCCCAGGGCCACGCCCACGACGCCGACGCGATCATCGGTGACAACGGCAACCTCTACCGCCTCGTCGGCGCCAACGGCAGCACGACCACCGACGCCAACGGCGCGGCGAAGACCACGCTGTCGTTCCTCGCCTTCAACTACGACAACTACTCGACCGTCGAGCGGATCATCCCGCGCTCGTGGACGCTGCTCGACTACACCCCGGGCACCCAGGCGCCCACCGACATCGGCGCGGCCGACCTCATCCACGGCGAGGCGGGCGACGACCTCATCCTCGGCGGCGTGGGCAACGACGTCCTGTTCGGCGACGGCCAGAACGACACGATCATCGGCGGTACCGGCAACGACCGCATCTACGGCGGCTCCGGCGACGACGCCATCCTCGGTGACGACGGCTTCTACCACACCAGCCGCAACGGGCTCACCGAGCCGCTGTGGAACCTCGACGTGGCCAACCCGACCGACGTCATGCAGGCCATCCCCGGCCCGTTCACCCAGGCGCTCACCTTCCCCGCCGGGCAGCTGTTCAACCAGGCGCGCCTGCTGGCCTACAACACCGACCCGGCCTCGACCCAGTACGCCCACTACGCCGACATCATCTACGGCGGACTCGGCAACGACTGGATCCACGGCGAGGCCGGCGACGACGCGATCTCCGGCGCGGAGGCCCTGCCGTTCTACTACAGCGACATCCCGCAGTCGCAGATCCTCTCCCAGTGGGGCATCGACCCGACCAACCCGCTGCAGTACAACCCGACGACCACCAAGTTCGCCGACTACAACGCCGTCGACCCGTGGTCGAAGATCTACGACTGCACGGATGGGACGAAGGACATCGGCGTCACCGGCACCTGCTCGTCGGGCCAGAAGGTCGACTTCTTCCTCAACTTCACCCCCTACGTGCTCGACGCGAACGGCGTCCCGATGACCGACGCCACCGGTCTGCCCATCAAGAGCGACGACGGCTGCGACATCATCTACGGCGACAACGGCAACGACTGGCTGGTCGGTGGCACCGACACCAACTGGCTGTTCGGCGGCTTCGGCGACGACCTGCTCCAGTCCTCGCAGAACCTCGAGACCGACAACGAGTACAACCGGGTGCCCGAGGACGCGCGCTGGTCCGCGCCCACCTTCGCCTACGGCGGCGCGGGACGCGACGTGCTCATCGCCGACACCGGCCGCGCCCGGATGTTCGACTGGGGCGGCGAGTTCAACAGCTTCATCGTGCCGTTCAGCCCGTTCGGCGCCCCGGTCGTCAACCGCTCGTTCAGCCCGTGGATCCGCGACTTCATCACCGCCCTGTCGACCGCGGGCGGCCAGGACCAGACCTTCGTCCCGTACACCCCGCTCGACGAGACCGCCCTGTCGACGCCGAAGGACCAGTACTGGCAGGCCCAGCACGGCGGCCCGCGCGACCCGCAGCCCGGCAACGTCCCCGGCGTGCAGATCGACTACCGCGGCCTCGTCGACCTCGGTGCCGGCTGCCCCTGCGACCAGGGCATCTCGATCGCTGTCAAGGGCGCGGTGAACGCGGCCGACCCGCTGCACCCGACCGCGTACGAGGACGCCGAGCTGCCTCCCGGCGCGCTGCTGCCCGTCGGCGGCCCGCTCACCTTCACCTACCTCGTCACCGACCCCGGCACGTCCCCGCTGCAGGTCGTGTCGATCACCGACGACAACGCCACCCCCGCCGACCCGACCGACGACTTCCACCCGGTGTACCTGTCGGGTGACGCCAACGGCAACGGGCTGCTCGACCCGGGGGAGACGTGGCTCTACACCTCGGCCGGAGCGTCCGGCGCCCCGACCGCGGCCCTGCCCGGGAGCCACCAGCACACGGTCACGGTGACCGGCCTCGACCCCGCCGCCAGCGTGCTGGTGAGCGCCGCCGACCCGACGAACTACACGGCCGCCCCGACGACCGTCCAGATCGGCAAGGACATCAACGCCGTCGACCCGTTCAACCCGACGATCACCGAGCAGGCCGACACCCAGGCGACCGCGCCGCACCTGCCCGCCGGGTCACCGATCGTGTGGACCTACCGGGTGAGCACCATCTCGTCCACCCCGCTCAAGGTCGTGTCGGTGATCGACGACAACGGGACGCCGGCGACCGCCGCCGACGACTGGTCGCCGCTGCCCGTCACCACGACGTTCGCCGGCGCCGTCTACAACGTCGGCGACACGAACTACGACGGGCTGCTCGAGGCGGGCGAGACCTGGCTCTACACGTCCAAGGGTGTTCCGGGCATCACGGCGACGGCGTCCCAGGGCTGGAACGAGAACGTCGCCTGGGTCACCGCGTCCGATTCGACCGGCGGCTCCTACGTGGCGAGCAACCCCGCCTGGTACTTCGGCACCACGGGCCTCGGCCTGGTCAAGGCGATCAACGCGGCCGACCCGCAGCACCCGACCGCGGCCGAGGACGCCAACGGCGTCGGCCCCATGGTCGCGCTCGGCTCGACGGTCCACTTCAGCTACCTGGTGAGCAACACCAGCGGCGCCCCCATGC
>JAJYQH010000126.1 GCA_021794705.1 Actinomycetes bacterium
GTGGGAGAGCAGCCGGCGTCCGAAGAGCGCGATGGCGAGCAGGGACGCCGCCAGCCCGAGGCTGTAGATGCCGAGCAGGAGCAGTCCGGTTCCCAGCCGGGTGGGCAGCACGGTGGCGAGCACCCAGGCGTAGGTCGGGCTGCAACTACTGAAGACCGGGCCGAGCGCCGCCCCGGTGAGCACCGCCGACACCATGCCCCGACGTTCCCCCGCCGCGCGGACCAGGGCGCTCTGGGAGCGCCGGTCGATGGTGGTGACGCGCAGCAGCCAGGTCCACCAGCCGGGGAGGAGCATCGCCAGCCCAAGGGCCATCACCAGTCCGCCGGAGATGCCGGCCCACACGAGCGGGTCGACGGCCACGAGCAGGCTGGTGGCCTTGAGCAGCAGCGTGAACCAGAGCAGGGACACGACCAGGCTGGCGGAGATGACGTAGGGACGCCACCGGTCGCCGCCGGCGTCCAGGCTGCCGCCGACGATCACGGGGAGCAGCGGCAGCACGCAGGGGGCGAGGACCGTGAGCAGTCCGGCGGCGAAGGAGAGGGCGGCCGGAATCACCGGTGCCTGGCCCGGCAGGGGCGGGCGTCCGGCGCCCGCGAGGTGGACATGCTTCCAGGGTGGCTCCGGCCCGGACCCGGCACCAGTGCGGGCACATTACAGAAGGGTGACGGACGCGGGCGTCGGGGTCCCCGGAAAACCGCACCCCTGGGGTGCCCATGCCCCCGGGCCAGGGAATACCGTGGCCGGGTGAGCACACAGAGCGTCTACATCGCAGCGTCCGAGGGGAAGATCGGCAAGAGTGCCATCGCGCTGGGCCTCGTCGAGGCGCTGGCCCGGCAAGTGAGTTCGATCGGCGTGTTCCGGCCGCTGGTGCGCGACACCTCCGACGACGAGATCACCCGCGCCCTGCTCGCGCAGCCGCCGATCGACCAGGACTTCGCGTCGGCGATGGGCGTCTCGTACGAGGAGTTCGCCCGCGACGAGAACGAGGCGCTGGGGACGATCATCAGCCGCTTCGGGGAACTGCGGCAGAAGTGCGACGCGATCGTCGTCATCGGCTCCGACTTCCCCGACGGCCCGACCCCCACCGAGATGACGTTCAACGCGGTCGTCGCCGCCAACCTCAACGCGCCGGTCATCGGCGTGGTGAGCGGCGCCGGGCGCGACCCCCAGGGCGTGCGCCGCAACGCGAAGAGCGCCCTCGACGACTTCCGCCAGCACCACAGCGACGTCGTCGCGATCATCGCGACCAAGTGCGACCCGGAGTTGCGCGACGAGGTGGCGGCCGAGCTGGCGACGATCGACGAGTCGCTGGTCACCGCCGCGCTCCCGAGCAGCGAGGTGCTGGCCGCCCCCACGATCCGCGCGCAGTTCAAGGCCGCCGACGTCTCGCTGTGGTACGGCAACGAGGAATGGCTCGACCGCGAGTCGCTCGGCGTCCTCGTCGCCGGCATGACGCTCCCCCACCTGCTCGAGCGGCTCGAGAACGAGACGACGCTGGTGGTGCCCGCCGACCGGATCGACCTGCTGCCCGGCCTGTTGCTCGCCAATGACGCCGGCACCTTCCCGAACATCGCCGCGATCGTTCTCGTCGGCGACTACCCCGTGCCGGAGACCATCCAGCGGTTGATGCGCGGCGTCCACATCGACATCCCGATCGGGCAGACCGACAACGGGACGTTCACCACCGCCACCCGGCTGTACGGCATGACCGGCACGAGCACGTCGTCGCCCCGCAAGGTCGAGGTGGCCCGGCGGCTGTTCAACGACCACGTCGACGCCGACGCGCTGATGAGCCGGCTCAACGTGCAGCGCGGCGAGATCCGGACGCCGCGGATGTTCGAGTACCAGCTCATGCAGGAGGCGCGGCGCCAGGTGCGCACGATCGTCATGCCCGAGGCGAGCGACGACCGCATCCTCGAGTCGGCGTCGATCATCCTGCAGCGGGGCGTGGCGCGGATCATCCTGCTCGGTGACGAGAACCGGGTGCTCATGCGGGCGCACGAACTCGGGTTCGACATCTCCGGCGCCAGCATCGTCGACCCGGAGGACCCCGAGCTCGTCGAGAAGTTCGCGGCCGAGTTCGCGCGGCTGCGCGCGAAGAAGGGGGTCACCATCGAGCAGGCCCGCGAGCGGATGAAGGACCTGTCGACGTTCGCCACGATGATGGTGCACTTCGGCATGGCCGACGGCATGGTGTCGGGGGCGGTGAACACGACCGCCAACACGATCCGGCCCTCGCTCGAGTTCATCAAGACCAAGCCCGGGGTCACGGTGGTGTCGAGCTCGTTCCTCATGTGCATGCCGGACGAGGTGGTCGTCTACGGCGACTGCGCCGTGAACCCCGACCCGAACGCCGAGCAGCTGGCCGACATCGCGATCTCCTCCGCGGAGACCGCCGAGCGGTTCGGGATCGAGCCGCGGGTCGCCATGCTGTCGTACTCCACCGGCACCTCCGGCTCCGGGGCCGACGTCGACAAGGTGCGGCAGGCGACCGAGATCGTCAAGGAGCGGCGTCCGGACCTCATGGTCGAGGGGCCCATCCAGTTCGACGCCGCCGTCGACCCGGTGGTCGGGCAGAAGAAGATGCCCGGGTCGCAGGTCGCCGGACACGCGACCGTGCTGATCTTCCCCGACCTCAACACCGGCAACAACACCTACAAGGCGGTGCAGCGCACGTCCGGGGCGGTCGCCATCGGGCCGGTGCTGCAGGGGCTCAACAAGCCCGTCAACGATCTCTCCCGCGGCGCCCTCGTCGACGACATCGTCAACACGGTGGCGATCACGGCGATCCAGGCCCAGCAGGAGAGCTCGCCGAGCGCGTGAGCAGCTGGCTCACCCGGGCAGCTGTCCCGGACCCTGCGCGGCCAGTTCCTCGAGCCGGGCGATCCGCTGCTCGGTGGGCGGATGGGTCGAGAAGAGCTGCGCGACGCCCCCGAACGGGTTGGCGATCATGAGGTGGCTCGCGTTGCGCAGTTGCGGGGTCTGGGGCAGCGGACGCCGCTGAACCCCGGCCTCGATCTTGTCGAGGGCGGACGCCAGCGCGAGCGGGTCGCCGGTGAGGCGTGACCCGTCCTCGTCGGCGTCGAACTCGCGGGTGCGGCTGATCGCGAGCTGGATGAGGGACGCCGCCAACGGGGCGAGCAGTGCTGCGAGGAGCACGCCGATGCCCCCGCCCTGGTTGTTGCGGCCGCGTCCGTAACTGCCGAAGGTGACGACCTGGGCGACCATCGCGATGACCGTGGCCATCGCCGTCGCGATGGAGCCGGTGAGGATGTCGCGGTTGTAGACGTGCATGAGCTCGTGCCCGAGAACACCGCGCAGCTCCCGCTCGTCGAGCAGGCGGAGGATCCCCTGGGTGCAGCAGACCGCCGCGTGCTGCGGGTCGCGTCCGGTGGCGAACGCGTTGGGCGAGTCGGTCGGCGAGATGTAGAGGCGCGGCATCGGCTGGCCCGCGCGGCTGCTGGAGAGCTCGCGCACGACGCGGTACATCCCGGGCGCCTGGGCCTCGCTGACCTCCTCGGCCCGCATGGCCCGGATCGCGATCTGGTCGGAGTTCCAGTACGACCAGAAGGTGGTGCCGAGGCCGATGATCCCGAACAGCCAGATGAACGAGCTGCTGCCGGTGTACTGCGCAAGGCCGCCCCCGATGAGCAGCAGGATCACGAGAAAGGCCGAGAACAGGGTCGCCGTCTTCAACCCGTTGTGATGGTTGTGCACGCATCCAGTGTGCTCCGGACGCCGAGGGTCCCGGCGTCCGGCGTGGCCGTGCCCCGGCACCGTGCCGCGCCCCTCCCCTGTTCCTGCGGCGTACAAGATGACTGACGGCGTACAAGATGACGGCACCTTTCCGACGACTCGTACGCCGGAGGCGACGAGTCGTACGCCGGGGGAAGCCGACCCCCGCGAGAGCGGGCGGACCGGCGTCCCTACGCTGAGGCCAAGAGGACAGGAGATGAGCGATGAAGGCCGTCGTCGTCTATGAATCGCTGTGGGGCAACACCGCCACGGTCGCGCGCGCCGTCGCGGCCGGACTGGGGCCGGACGCCGTCGCGCTGAGCACCGCCGAGGCGAGCCCCGACCGGGTGGCCGGGGCCGACCTCATCGTGGCCGGCGGAC
>JAJYQH010000184.1 GCA_021794705.1 Actinomycetes bacterium
GGTGGGGGAGCTCGTCCCCGGACGTCGCGCGGACCTCTGTCTGCTCGACGACACGACGACGCTCGTCGGCGTCATGCGCACGGGCACCTGGATCGTCGCCCCGCCCGGGATGGAGGAGTCCGCATGAGCGACCTCATCGACACGACCGAGATGTACCTCCGCACCGTGTACGAGCTCATGGAGGAGGGGATCCCGCCGCTGCGGGCGCGCATCGCCGAACGCCTGCACCAGAGCGGGCCGACGGTGTCGCAGACCGTCGCCCGGATGGAGCGGGACGGCCTGCTCAGCGTGCACGAGGACCGGCGGATCGAACTGTCCGAGCACGGGCTCGAGCTCGCCCGGGCGGTGATGCGCAAGCACCGGCTCGCGGAGCGGCTGCTCACCGACGTCATCGGTCTCGACTGGCGGCTCGTGCACGACGAGGCCTGCCGGTGGGAGCACGTGATCAGCGTCGACGTCGAGCGCCGGCTCGTCGACATCATGGGCGATCCGACCGTCTCGCCGTACGGCACGCCGGTGCCCGCGCTCGAGGAGCTCGGACGCCGGCCGGTGGCGTTCGCGTTCCGGGACGCCGCCGACCCGCTGCCGGAGGTGGTGGCGCGCGGAGTGCGCGACGTCGTCCTCGAACGCCTCAGCGAGCACGCCCAGGCCGACGAGGGGGTACTCGCCCGGCTCGATGAGATCGGTGTGCGTCCGGGCTCCGCGGTCCGGGTCTCCCCGAGGTCCGACTCGGTCGAGCTGGTCACGGCGTCCGGACGCTGGCGCTGCCCGCTGGAACTGGCCGCCGGCCTGTACGTGCGCCCCGCCGATCCCGACCCGATCCCGTGACGGGGCAGCTCGCGTAGGCTGGCTGGGGAATCCGAGGAGGGGCATGCCGCACTGGACCCAGGAGTTCGCCGACTATCTCGACCAGCACCACCACGAGCACCCCGGCGTCACCGAGGAGGTGTTGCGCCGATCGCTCGCCGGGCATCACACGCCCTACAGCTGGCTCGCCCGCGCCGTCTCGTCGCGGGCCCTCACCGTGCTCGACATCGGGTGCGGGTCCGGGGCCATGTCACGCGACCTGGCCCGCCCGGGCAGGGTGGTCATCGGGCTCGACCTGTCGACCACCGAGTTGCTCCAGGCAGCCCGGCGCGGTCCCGGCCCCTGGCTGCGCGCCGACGCCCGCCACCTGCCGCTCGGTGACGAGAGCGTCGACGCGGTGGTGAGCACGCTGGGGCTCGCGGTCATCCACCCGCTGGCCGCGTGGCTCGACGAGGTGCACCGCGTGCTCAAGCCCGGGGGCCTGCTCGCTGCGCTCACCCCGACCTTCGGCCCGTTGTCGCCGGCCGACACCCGGGTGGCCATGCAACTGCTCCGCACCCTGCGGATGAAGCCCGTGTTCCCGGTGGGCATCGAACTGGCCAGCCGCCAGGTGCTCGCGGAGTCGGGGCTGCGCAAGATCGAGGACAACCGCGAACGCTACCGTTTCGTCGTTCGGTCGCGCGCGGACGCCGACCTGCTGCTGTCGGCCCTCTACCTCCCCGGGATCGAGCCGCGCCGGCTCGACAGGGCGGGGGCGTGGCTCGCCCGGAGGGTGGCGAGCGAGGGCGAGGTCGCCGTCCCGATCCCCATGCGACGGCTGGTCGCGATGAAGCCGGTTTCCTGAGGGCCGTGGAATACCCCCGGGGGCAATGGAATAGTCTTGTACCGAGCGTCGTTGTACCAGCCGTACGCGACCACGAGTCGGCACTGACCACCGGAGTCCGGCCCGGGCTCTCGACCAGAAGGATGAATCCATGGCAACCACTGACCTGACCATCGACAGCTTCGGCGACACCATCAAGGACAACTCGGTCGTCCTCGTGGACTTCTGGGCGTCGTGGTGCGGCCCGTGCATGTACTTCGCCCCGATCTACGGCGAGGCCAGCGAGCGGCACGACGGCGTCGTGTTCGGCAAGGTCGACACCGAGGAGGAGCGCGACCTCGCCGCCGGGATGGAGATCACCAGCATCCCGACCCTCATGGCCTTCCGTGACGGCTACCTCGTCTTCCGCCAGGCGGGCGCCATCAACGGCAAGCAGCTCGACTACCTCATCGAGCAGGTCAAGGGCCTCGACATGGAGCAGCTCAAGGCCGAGGCGGAGGCCGAGCACGCCGAGCACGAGCACGAGCACGAGTCGGCCCAGCAGGGCTGACGCGGCGGTCGAACGACCCGACGCCGGGGTGACGGAACTTAATCCGCACCCCGGCGTCTCCTTTTCCGGGCCCGATAGCTAGATTTCACCCCATGCGAATCGGTGTTCCCCACGAGATCGGTGACAGCAGGGTGGCTGCCACTCCGACGACCGTGAAGCAGCTGCTCGACCTGGGTTACGAGGTCGTCGTCGAGCACGGCGCCGGGTCGGCGTCCAGCTTCCCGGACGCCGCATACGAGGCCTCGGGGGCGAGCGTCGCGGACGCCGCCCGCGTCTGGTCGAGCGACGTGGTCATCGCCGTCAACGAGCCGACGCCCCTCCAGGTCGGCCTGCTGCGCCCGGGATCGGTGCTCGTCACCTTCCTGCACCCCCGCCAGGAGCCCAACCTCGTCCACGACCTGGCCGCCCGCGGCGTCACCGCCCTCAGCATGGACATGGTGCCCCGCACCAGCCGGGCACAGAGCCTCGACGCCCTGAGCTCGATGGCCAACATTTCCGGCTACCGGGCCGTCGTCGAGGCGGCCCACGCCTTCGGCCGCTTCTTCACCGGCCAGGTGACCGCCGCCGGCAAGGTGCCCCCGGCCAAGGTTCTCGTCGCCGGCACCGGCGTCGCCGGGCTCGCGGCCATCGGCGCCGCCAACGCCCTCGGGGCCATCGTCCGGGCCACCGACGTACGCCCCGAGACGGCCGAACAGGTCGAGTCGATGGGCGCGACGTTCCTCCACGTCGAGGGGGCGGGCCAGGGGGTCTCGAGCGACGGCTACGCCAAGGAGGCGAGCGCCGACTACGCCGCCCGGGCGGCCCAGTTGTACGCGGACCAGGCCCGCGACGTCGACATCATCATCACCACGGCGGCCATCCCCGGCCGCCGTTCCCCTGTGCTCGTCACCGCCGACATGGTGCGCACGATGCGGCCCGGGTCGGTCATCGTCGACCTGGCCGCCGTGGGCGGCGGCAACTGCGAGCTGACCCGGCCCGGCGAGAGCTACGTCACCGACAACGGCGTGACGATCATCGGCTACACCGACCTCGCGAGCCGCCTCCCGGCCCAGAGCTCGCAGCTGTACGGCACCAACCTCGTCAACGCGTTCAAGCTGATGACCCCGGCGAAGGACGGCCGGCTGGTCGTCGACTTCGACGACGAGGTCGTCCGGACGATGACCGTGAGCCGCGACGGCGAGGTCACCTTCCCGCCCCCGCCGATCCAGGTGTCGGCAGCCCCTGTCGCAGCCGCGGCCGCCGCGCCGGCGCCGGCCCCGCAGGTGCCCGCCCG
The DNA here is from genome assembly GCA_021794705.1 of Actinomycetes bacterium. Taxonomy (GTDB): domain Bacteria; phylum Actinomycetota; class Actinomycetes; order Propionibacteriales; family Propionibacteriaceae; genus JAJYQH01. The sequence goes on from JAJYQH010000184.1 coordinate 3,454, forward strand.
ATCCCCGCGTCCCTGGTGGACGCCGGTCGCCGTGGTCGGCGTCGGCGCCATCGTCCTCATCGCCCTGCTCACCGTCGCCCCGGCGTCCTTCGTCACCCTGTTCGGGGTCTTCGCGCTCGCGGTCGTCGTCGGCTACTACGTCGTGTGGAACGTCACGCACGCCCTGCACACGCCGCTCATGAGCGTCACCAATGCGATCAGCGGGATCATCGTCGTCGGCGCCATGAGCCAGCTCGCCAGCCCGAGCTGGAGCGTGCGGATCATCGCGTTCGTCGCGGTCACCCTCGCGAGTATCAACATCTTCGGCGGGTTCACCGTCACGCAGCGGATGCTGTCGATGTTCCGGAAGGCCAACTGACATGCTGCACAACTTCATCTCCGCCACCTACATCGCGGCCGGCGTCATGTTCATCCTGGCCCTCGCCGGGCTGAGCAGGCACGAGACGGCCAAGCGCGGCAACGCGTTCGGCATCCTCGGCATGGTGTTCGCCGTCGTGGCGACCAACTTCGTCATCGCCTACCCCGACCTCCGGGCCGGGACGCCGCGCTGGGCGGACGCCGCCCTGCTGTACATCGCGCTGGCGATCGGGGCGAGCATCGGCATCTGGCGGGCGCGCACGGTGGAGATGACCGGGATGCCCGAGCTCATCGCC
>JAJYQH010000248.1 GCA_021794705.1 Actinomycetes bacterium
GCCCTCGTTCTCGAGGTCGCCGAGCGGCCAGCCCTCGACGGGCGGCGGCCCGAGCCAGCAGGAGCTGAGCGCCTGCCTCACGAGCCTGTCGCAGCTCGCCACCGCCGAGCGCGGCGCCGCCCGCGCGTTGCAGGCCTCCATCTCCTCCAAGGGCACCGCGACCGGCGGGACGACGACGTCGTCGACGACGACCACGGCGTCCCGGACGGGCGGCTCGACGTCCGCACGGACGTCCACCACCTCGTCGGCCGGGCGGACGTCCACGGCGACCGGAACCGGGACCTCCTCGGGCACCGGGTCCGGCGGATCCCGGGCAGGAGGACCGGGCGGATCGCTCACCCCGGCCGCCCAACTGCTCCAGGACCAGGGCCAGCTCGCGACCGATCAGCAGACCCTCTCGCAGGCCCAGCAGCATCTGAACGCCGCCACGCTCACGGCCCCGATCGCGGGGGTGGTCGCCCAGGTGTCCCTCACCCAGGGGGCGACCGCCTCGACCACCCAGGGGGTCACGATCATCGGCTCGGGCGCGGCGACCGTGGCCACGACCATTCCTCTCGCCCAGATGCCGAAGGTGGCCCTCGGAGACACCGTCCAGGTCGACCCGGTCGGCTCCACGACCACGCTGTCGGGCACGGTGACCACGATCGGGGTGCTGCCGGCCTCCACCTCCGGATCGTCGCCCACCTACCCGCTCACGGTCACCATCGCCTCGGGCAGCGAGGGACTTCCCAGCGGGGACGTCGCCCGGCTGTCGATCGTCACGGCCTCGGTGAAGGACGCGCTCACCGTGCCCGAATCGGCCCTCGTCGCCACCGGGGAGGGCGCCGGCACGGTCACCGTGCTCGAAGGCGGCTCGACGAGCACGGTCACGGTGAGCACCGGGGCAATCGGCAGCGGCCGGGTGCAGGTGCTCTCCGGCCTGTCGCCCGCCGCCAGTGTCGTCATCGCCAACCTCAGCGAACCGCTGCCCAGCAACACCGGCTTCGCCGGACGCGCCGGCGCGGCCGTCGGCGGAATCGCCCGGCAGGTGCGGGGCTGAGGCGCGGGTGCCCGAAAACCGGAGGATCGGGTCCGCGACCGGCCAGTAGGCTGGGCCGGTCATGAGCCAGCCCTCCGTCCCCGCCCCGGCGCCCGGCCCGGGAGCCTCCTCGGCCGGGGGAGCCGGCACCGGCGTCCGGATCCACTACGACCCGGCCCTGCCGATCGCCGCCCACGCCGAGGAGATCCGCGACCTCATCGCAGCCCACCAGGTGGTGGTCGTGGCGGGGGAGACCGGGTCGGGGAAGACCACCCAGCTGCCGAAGATGTGCCTCGAACTCGGACGCCGCTCGGTCGCCCACACCCAGCCCCGCCGGATCGCGGCCCGCAGCGTGGCCGAGCGGCTCGCGGAGGAGCTCGAGGTGCCGCTCGGCGACGTCGTCGGCTACCAGGTGCGCTTCACCCGGCGCACCAGCCGTGACACCCGGATCAAGGTGATGACCGACGGCGTCCTGCTCGCCGAGATCTCCCACGACCGCGACCTGCGGCGCTACGACACGATCATCATCGACGAGGCCCACGAGCGCAGCCTCAACATCGACTTCCTGCTGGGCTACCTCAAACAGCTCCTGGCCCGGCGTCCCGACCTCAAGGTCATCGTCACCTCGGCCACCATCGACACGGCCCGGTTCAGCGCCCACTTCGACGACGCCCCGATCATCGAGGTGTCCGGGCGCACCTACCCGGTCGAGATCCGTTACCGGCCGCTCGCCGGAGACGGCGACGGGGACGCCGGCGACGCCCCGGCGTCCGGGGAGGCCGTCGACCAGGTCGACGGCATCTGCCGGGCGGTGGCGGAGTTGCCGCCGAGCGGCGACATCCTCGTCTTCCTGTCGGGTGAGCGGGAGATCAGGGACGCCGCCGAGGGGCTCGCCGCGATGGACCTCCGCGACACCGAGATCCTGCCGCTGTTCGCGCGGCTCAGCGCCGCCGAACAGCACCGGGTGTTCACCCCGCACCCGGGACGCCGGATCGTCCTGGCCACCAACGTGGCCGAGACCTCGCTCACCGTCCCGGGCATCCGCTACGTCGTCGACCCGGGCACCGCCCGCATCTCCCGCTACTCCGCGCGCACCAAGGTGCAACGGCTGCCGATCGAGCCCGTGTCGCAGGCGAGCGCCAACCAGCGCGCCGGGCGCTGCGGCCGGGTCGCGCCCGGCATCTGCATCCGGCTCTACTCGCAGGAGGACTTCGAGGCCCGCCCCGAGTTCACCGAACCGGAGATCCTGCGCACCAACCTCGCGTCCGTGATCCTGCAGATGGCCGAGGCCCGACTCGGCGACATCGCCGACTTCCCGTTCGTCGAGGCCCCCGACCGCACCCAGATCGGCGACGGGCTGCGGTTGCTCGACGAGCTCGGTGCCCTCCAGCCCGGCCACCGGCACCGGCCGCGGCTCACCCCCATCGGACACCAGCTCGCCCGCGTCCCCCTCGACCCGCGGCTCGCCCGGATGATTGTCGAGGCCGGGCGCCTCGGCAGCCTGCGCGAGGTGCTCGTCATCGTCGCCGCGCTGGCCATCCCCGACGTCCGGGAGCGCCCCGCGGAGCAGCGCGACCGCGCCGACGCGCTGCACCGGCGGTTCTGGACCGAGGGCGGCCTCACGCCCCAGGGGTCCACCGAGGCCGACGGGGCGCCGCTGCGCTACACGGTGCACACCGGACGCCGCGACCAGCAGCAGGAGCGGCCCGACGCGGGCGGCGACGTGCTCGCCCTCGTCCGGCTGTGGACCTACCTCACCGAGCGGCGCAAGGCCCTGTCGGGCAACGCGTTCCGGCGGCTGTGCCGCGACGAGTTCCTCAACTTCCTCCGCATCCGGGAGTGGCAGGACCTGCACACCCAGCTTCGGGACATCGCCAAGGACCTCGGGCTCGAGCGCAACGAGAGCCCGGCACCGGACGCCGCCGTGCTCACCGCGGTGCTCTCGGGCCTGCTCAGCCACATCGGGCTGCTGCAGGAACGGGAGGAGACGACCGATCCCCGGGTCCGGCGCCGTGGCGGACGCGGTCCGCGCGAGTACCTGGGCGCCCGCGGAACGCACTTCGCCATCCAGCCCAGCTCGGCGCTGGCCGGCAATCCGCCCGAGCTCGTCATGGCCGTCGAGCTGGTCGAAACCAGCAGGCTGTGGGCCCGCACGGTGGCCGGGATCCGGTCCGAATGGGTCGAGCAGGTGGGCGGCCATGCGATCAGTTCCCACGTGTCCGAGCCGCACTGGTCGGCGACGTCCGGCTCCGTCGTGGCCTACGAGCGGGTGAGCATCTACGGCGTCCCGATCATCGCCCAGCGCACCGTCAACTACGCGAAGCTGCACCCGGAGGAGGCGCGCGCCATCTTCATCCGGTCGGCGCTCGTGGAGGGCCAGTGGCGCACCAGGCACCACTTCTTCCACCAGAACCAGCGGGTGCTCAAGGAGGCCGAGGAGCTCGAGGAGCGCCAGCGCCGCCGCGACCTGGTCGTCGACGACGCCGCCATCTACGCCTTCTACGACGCCCGGATCCCGGCCGACGTCGTCTCGGTCGCCCACTTCGACGCGTGGTGGCGCCGGCACTCCGACAAGCGGCTGCTGGAGATGAGCCTCGACGACCTCATCGTCGACGACGCGGCGGTCGACGCCGATTCGTTCCCCGACCACTGGCAGGTCTCCGGCCTCGACCTGCCGATCACCTACGTGTTCGATCCCGGATCGGGCCACGACGGCGTCACCGTCGACGTCGACATCGCCCAACTCAACCAGCTCGACCCGGCGCCGTTCACCTGGCAGGTGCCCGGGCTGCGGCACGAACTCGCCACCGAGCTGATCCGCGGCCTGCCCAAGCAGGTGCGGGTGCGCTTCGTCCCCGCGCCCGACGTGGCCAGGCGGGCACTCGACTGGCTCGACCGGCACGACGCGGACCACTCCGTGCCGTTCGTCGGGGAGCTGGGCCGGGCGCTGCGCCAGCTCACCGGCGAGATCGTGGACGCCGGCCAGTGGCGGCCCGACGCCGTGCCCGACCACCTCCGGGTGAACTTCCGGGTGCTCGAGAAGGGCCGGGCCACGGGCACCGGAAAGGACCTTGCTACCCTCCAGCAG
>JAJYQH010000061.1 GCA_021794705.1 Actinomycetes bacterium
GCTGGGAGGGTGGGAGCAGGCGTGGCTGCCGACGGCCGGCGTCCAGCAGTGGCAACGCACGGTCACGACGATGACCGGCGTCCGGCCCGGACGGGCGGCGACGGCGAGAGCGGTGAGGTCGTGGGCACGAAACCTCAGCGAGTCGGCGCAACTGTCCTCGTGGACGCCGCAACGCATCGTCGAGCGGGTCGAGATCTCGCCGGAGCACCGGGAGCTGCTCCTCAGCTGCCACCGGGAGACGGGTGCGGTGGTCGCCCTCCCGCACCTCGGCAGCTGGGATCACGCGGGCGCCTGGGCCTGCCTCGAGGGGATGCCCGTGAGTTCGGTGGCCGAGCAGCTTCCACCCGCCGACTTCGACTTCTTCGCGGTCGCGCGGTCGGCGCTCGGGATGCGGATCTATCCCCACCGCGACCCCCGCGTCATCGAGCGGCTCATCGACGACTCCCGGGCGGGTCGGCTCGTCTGCCTGCTCGCCGACCGCAACTTCTCCCGCAACGGCGTCGAGGTCGACTGGCCCACGGCCCGGGGGCCCCGTCAGGTGCGGATGCCGGGCGGGCCCGTTCAGGTGGCGCTGGCCACCGGGGCCGCCCTCCTGCCGGCCACCACCTACTACACCGGTCGCCGGCTGCACATCGACATCTGGGAGCCGGTGACGGCACCCGCCGGGCCCGGGCAGGTGGGGGAGATGTGCCAGCGGCTGGCCGACGTCTTCGCCCGCGAGATCGCCAGGCGTCCCTACGACTGGCACGTGCTGCAACCGTTCTTCGTCGAGGACCTGCCCGAGCGCTACCGGCGTCCCTCGTCGGGGGAGGGGGTCTGATGCGCATCGGTCTGGTCTGCCCGTACTCGTTCAACAGCCCGGGCGGTGTGCAGAACCACGTCCTCGGCCTCGCGGGCTGGCTCGCGGAGACGGGCCACGTCGTGAGCATCCTCGGACCGGGCTGCCCCAGCCAGCACGCGCTCGACCGCAACCGCGTCCCGGCGGACTGCTTCGTCACCAGCGGGTACAGCGTGCCCGTCCGCTACAACGGGTCGATCGCCCGGGTCTCGTTCGATCCGGTGGTGGGCCGGCGGGTGCGCACCTGGCTCGACTGGGGAGACTTCGACGTGCTGCACCTGCATGAACCGATCACGCCCAGCGTGTCGGCGATCGCGCTGCTGCGCAGTGACCGCCCGGTGGTCGCCACCTTCCACACGGCGACGCCCGGGTCCCGATCGATGCGCTGGGTGGGTCAATCCCTGCCCAAGGTGATCCAGCGCATCGATGTCGGCATCGCGGTGTCGCGGGTGGCTCAGCAGGTGGCGCGCGAGCACATCGGAATCGAGAGCGTCGTCATCGGCAATGGCATCCGGCTCAGCGATCATCCTCTGGTGCCGCAGAGCACCCGCTGGCGCGGCGGGGCCCACCCCCAGCTCACGTTCATCGGTCGCTACTCCGAGCCGCGGAAGGGCTTCCCGGTGCTGCAGGCGGCCCTGCCGCTCATCCGGGCGGTGCATCCGGACGTGCAGGTCACCGTCATCGGCAGCGGGCTGCCCACCTACGAACCCGGCGTCCGGTTCGTCGGCGCCCTCGACGACGACGCGCGCGACGACGTCCTCGCCCACACCGACGTCTACGTGGCTCCGAACACCGGTCGGGAGAGCTTCGGGATTATCCTGCTCGAGGCGCTGGCGTCCGGGGCGTCGGTCGTGGCGAGCGACCTGCCGGCGTTCCGCGACGTGATCAGCGACGGTCTCGGCCCCGTCGGGCGGCTGTTCCCCGTGGGGGACCGTCGTGGCCTCGCCTCCCAGGTGCTGGCGGCGCTGGCCGCGCCTCCCGGCGAACTGCTCGCCCGCGGCCGCGACATCGCGGCCCGGTTCGACTGGGGCGCGGTCGGCACGCGGATCATCGAGCAGTACTCGCGGGCCATGGTCGGCGTCCGATGAGCCGGGACAGGCCGTGCGGACGGCCGATCGCCTAGGCTGAGCGGGTGAGTGCGACGCCTCCCGCCGACCCGTCCGGGGCCCGACCCGCCGGCCCCGGCAGCTTCGGCGACGTGCAGGTGCTCGAGGCGCCGAGCTACGACACCGACCGCGTGTGGACGCTGCCGAACGTGCTGTCGTTCCTCCGGCTGATCGGCGTCCCGGTGTTCGTCTGGCTGCTGCTGGGCCCGCACGACGACTTCGTCGCCGTGGTGGTGCTCGCGCTGGCCGGGTTCACCGATTGGCTCGACGGGCACCTCGCCCGCGCCTGGCACCAGACCTCGCGAGTCGGCCAGTTGCTCGACCCGGTCGCCGACCGCCTCTACATCGGCGCGATCGTCGTGAGCCTGGCACTCCTGCACATCATCCCCTGGTGGCTGGTGGTCGTCCTCATCGCGCGGGAACTGGTGCTGCTCGCGGTCGTGCCCGCCCTGCGAACCCGGGGCTACACGAGCCTCCCGGTGCATTTCATCGGCAAGGCCGCCACATTCTGTCTGCTCTACGCGTTTCCGGCCGTCCTTCTCGGCGCAGCCGACTGGCCGGGGGCGATGGTGTTCAAGGTGGTGGGCTGGGCCTTCGCCATCTGGGGCACGGGCCTGTACTGGTGGGCCTGCCTCCTGTACCTGCGCCAGACCTACCACCTGCTCCAGACGCCCCGGGCGCCGGTGTCCGTGGTTCCCCGGGCGCCCGGACGCCGCGGCTGATGGCGACGCTGCCACAACGATCCGGCTCCGCCTCCGGTCGTGGCCCGGGAGCAGCGACCGCCCGCCCGGACGCCAGCATGGACCTGTTGCGCCAGATCGCTGCCGAAGCGGTCGACCCCGACTACGGGCGAGCCGCCGCGGCCGGCCGTCCGACCCGCTCGCGCACCTGGGGCCTCGTCGGGGTGCTGGTGACCGGCGCCCTGCTCACCGCCGCCATCGCCCTGCACGCGCACGGTGAGCCGAGCGACCAGGCGGAACGGGCGAAGCTGGCCCGTCAGGTCGTCCAGGAGCAGGCGGTCATCCAGGCGAAGAAGTCCCAGGTGCGCTCGCTCGACCGGAGCATCTCCACCCTCCAGGCAGAGCGGCTGCCGGCGTCCGCGACCTCGCAACTGCAGCAGGCGCAGGTCGCGGCCGGGGCCACCGCTCTGTCGGGCCCAGGAGTCACCGTCACCTGCGACGACGCGCCCCGCGCGACCAGCGACAACCAGCGGGTGGCCGACGGCGACCTCCGGGTGCTCGTGAACGGGCTGTGGGAGGCGGGCGCCGAGGCCGTGGCGATCAACGGGCAGCGGCTCACCTCGACCTCGGCGATCCGCTCCGCGGGGAGCGCGATCACCGTCAACTACATCTCCCTCACCCCGCCGTACCGCGTCGTCGCCCTCGGTGACCCCGCCAGCCTTCCCGGACGGCTCGCCAACGGCCAGGCGGGGGCCTGGTGGAGCTATCTGCACACCAACTACGGCCTCGTCTGGTCGGTGTCGACGTCGAAGGACCTCAGCGTGCCGGCGTCCACCGTGGTCACGCTGAGCAAGGCCCGGCCGCAGCACTGAGGGGGTCCGCCACCCGGGACACGGCCCCGGCCGGTTCGGGTCCCGGCGGGGGTTTGGGGGATGATGGGCCGCATGGTTGTCGTGCTCGGACTCATCCTCGGGGTGGCGATCGGCCTGTATGCCGCCCCGAGCCTGCCCACCGGGCTGCAGCCCTACATCCCGATCGCGGTGGTGGCGGCCCTCGACGCGCTGTTCGGCGCCGCCCGGGCCTTCCTCGCTCACACCTTCTCCGACAAGGTCTTCGTCGTGTCGTTCGTGTCGAACGTGCTGATCGCCGCGGTGATCGTCTGGGTGGGCGACCAGATCGGCGTGGGATCCCAGCTGACGACGGCCGTCGTCGTCGTCCTCGGCATCCGGATCTTCACCAACGCCGCCGCGATCCGTCGGGAGTTGATCCATGCCTGAGCCCCGGGACGCCGGCGAGCTCCGGGAGCCGCAGCTCGGCACCCCGCTCTCCGATCCGGACGAGGGAGTACCCACCAGCGGACCGGTGACGTGGCGGTCGTTCTGGCGCCCCACACTGAGCCAGCTCATCGTGGCCGTCGTCGTCTGCGTCGTCACGGCGACCGCCATCGTCAGCGCCCGGCAGCGCCAGGCCGACA
>JAJYQH010000330.1 GCA_021794705.1 Actinomycetes bacterium
GGTTGAGCTCGCACCGGACGTCGCGGCCCGTCCTCCACGAGCCGAGGGACGCCGCGCCCGGCGGTCAGCTGCCGGCGAGGGAGTACTTGACCACCAGGGCCACGACGATGATCAGCGTGAGGATCGCCAGGCCGAGCCAGCTGCGGTCGGTGCCACCTCGCGCGACCCGCCGGCTCTCGCTGATGAGGATCGCCCCGATGGCCAGGCCGGTGAAGAAGCCACCGACGTGCGCCTGCCAGGCGATGCCGGGCACGGAGAAGCTGATCACCGCGTTGATGGCGAGCACCACCCAGATCTGGGTCATCGGCTGCCGCAGGTGTCGGTAGACGACGACGAGCGCGCCGAACAGTCCGAAGATCGCGCCCGAGGCACCGACCAGCCCGGTGTACCAGTCGGCCGAGCCGGGGGTGGCGAGCAGCACGAACACCGCGCTGCCGGCGAGGGCGCTGATGAGGTAGAGCGCCGTGAAGCGGCGTCCACCGAGGTAGGTCTCGAGCCCCCGCAGCATCCAGACGGCGAGCATGTTGAAGCCGATGTGCAGGATGGTCGTGGCGTGGGCGAACGCCGAGGTGATGAACCGCCACGGCTGGGTGCGGCCGAGGTCCGGCGCCAGCACCACCTGGTCGAGGAACGCGGGGCTGGTGAGCTCGCCGATCCACACCGCCACACAGATGCCGATGATCGTCCAGCTGACCGGCGTCCGGGGACGCCGCACCCGCACCACCCGTCGCGGTGGGATCGACGTGTCCAGACGGTTATCGCTCACACCAGAAAGGGTACGAGTCCGCCGGATGTTGATCGCTCAAGCGTGCTCGACACTCCCCACTGACTAGCCTGAAGAAGCCGACGAAAGGATGTGATGACCATGAGTTGGCCCGACGTCTACCTCCTGCTGCCCGGCACGGCGCGTGAAGCCCTCACGTTCTACCACGACGTGTTCGGGGGCGATCTCGACCTGCACAGCTACCGGGACTTCCGCCGCGTCGACGGCCCCGCGGACGCGATCGCCCACGGGGTGCTCAGCGGACCGGTGAACCTCATGATGGCCGATGCGGGGCCCGACGAGGACGCCCTCGCCATCCAGGGAGCGATGCTCTCGATCCTCGGGGAGGAGGCCGACCTGCTCCGCGGGTGGTTCCTCGCCCTGTCGGACGGGGGCGAGGTGCTCGACGAGCTCGAGCAACGTCCCTGGGGCGACTGGGACGGGCAGGTGCGCGACCGCTACGGCGTCACCTGGCTGATCGGGTTCACCGGCTGACCGGAAGCCGGTCGCCGGAGCGGTCGACTGCGTGCAGTTCCTAGAGTGGGGGCCATGATCGAGCGCGACTTCGGACGTACCGGCCTGCGCGTGAGCGCCCTCGGCCTCGGCGCGGGCCAGATCGGCCAGGACGTCGTCACCCCCGCGCACGCCGCGAGGGTCATCGATGCCGCGCTGGACGCCGGCATCACCCTCATCGACACCGCCCGGGGATACGGCACCTCCGAGGAGCACCTCGGCCGGCTCCTCGGCCCCCGGCGTGAGCGGATCGTGCTCAGCACCAAGGGCGGCTACGGGGTCGACGGTGTCGACGACTGGACGCCGGAGGCGGTGCGCCGGGGCATCGACGAGTCGCTGGCCCGCCTGCGCACCGACCGGCTCGACATCTACCACCTGCACTCCTGCCCGATGACCCCGACGCTGCGCGACGACCTCATCGCCGTGCTGCACGCCGCCCGGGACGCGGGCAAGGTGCGTGTGCCCGCCTACTCGGGTGACAACGACGACCTCATCGCGGCGATCGCCTCCCACGGGTTCGGCTCGATCGAGACGTCGGTCAACATTGCCGACCAGTGGAGCCTGCACCACGCGGTCATGGACGCCGGGGCGCTCGGTCTCGGCGTCATCGCCAAGCGCCCGGCCGCCAACAACGTGTGGCGGCACGACCAGCGTCCGGTCGGCGTCTACGGCGAGACCTACTGGGAGCGCCTGCGCGAGCTCAGCTACGAGGTCGACCTGGCGGCCGACGAGTTCGCCCTGCGGTTCGCGGCGTTCGCCCCGGGCGTGTCGTCGGCCATCGCCGGCACCGCCGACCCCGAGCACGTGCGGCACAACGCCGAGATGGTCGCCAAGGGACCGCTGCCGGCCGACGTGCTCGCGCACGTCGAGCGACGCTGGCAGGAGCGCGGGGCCGACTGGCCGGGAGAGGTCTGACCCCCTCCCGGCCGGTCGTGCCGGCGTCCGGGCGGCTAGACGAGGTCGGGGCGCCGGAACTCGCCGCGGCCGATGTGGTGCTCGATGAACGCGAGCACGGTCTGGTACCAGACCCGCGCGTGCTGCGGGGTGAGCACCCAGTGGTTCTCGTCGGGGAAGTAGAGGAACTTGTGCGGGAAGGCGTCCGGCGCGCCGTCCCAGCCGGAGGCGAGCGCCCACCACAGCGCCAGCCCCTCGCCGATCGGCACGCGGTAGTCGTGGTCGCCGTGCACGACGAGCATCGGGGTCGAGATCGCGGACGCCGCCAGGTGCGGTGAGTTGGCGGTGCGCATCTGCGGGCTCATCTCGCGGGCCCAGTACCAGGCGGAGTCGGTGGTGGAGCCGAAGGTCTCGAGGTTCCACAGGCTCGCGTGGGTGACGATGGCCCGGAACCGGTCGGTGTGCCCGGCGACCCAGTTGGCCATGTAGCCGCCGAACGAGCCGCCCATCGCGACCGTGCGCGCGGCGTCGATGTCGGGGCGCCGCTCGATCGCGTCGGTGAGCGTCATGAGATCGGTGAACGGCTCGGCCCCCCACCGCCCCCATCCGCGCTGCACGTAGTCGCGGCCGTAGCCGGTGGACAGGGCCGGGTCGGGCAGCAGCACCGCCCAGCCGCGGGCGGCGAGCAGCCAGGGGCACCAGCGCCACGACCAGGCGTTCCAGGAGCTCAGCGGACCGCCGTGGATCCACAGCGCGAGCGGCGCGGGGGCGGCGTCCGATGCGCCCTCGGGGACGACGAGATAGCCCGGCACGCGCACCCCGTCGGCGGCCGTGGTCTGCACCCGCTCGACCCGCCCCGGCAGCGCCGGGTAGGTGACCGGGGAGCGCAGTTCGCGGGTGTCGCCGGTGGTGGCGTCGACCGCGACGATCGACCCGGGGTCGGAGTACGACGTGCGGACGGCGTAGAGGGTCGCGCCGTCGGGGGACAGCAGCACCGAGGAGAAGCTGCCGGACCCGGTGAGCCGACGCACCGCGCCCCCGGCGACGTCGACCGCGAAGATCGCGCCGTCGCCGTCGTCGTCGGCCACGGCGTAGAGGGTGGCGTTGTCGGGGGAGAAGGCCACCGGGGCGGGCCAGCGGTCCCACTCGGGTGCGAGGACCCGGCCGTGGCCCGCGGAGTCGACGAGCCACAGCTTCTGGTCGGGTGCGGTGTCGGCGGTCGAGCGGTACTCGCGCAGGCAGGCCACGAGCGAGCCGTCCCTCGAGACGACCGGGTGGCCGAACTCGTCGTCCTCGTCGCGGGCGAGCACCGTGCGCTCTCCGGTGCGGGTGGCGACGGCGACGATCGTGCCGGCCAGCTCGCCCCGAGGGCGCGCCTCGGCCCAGTCGACCACCAGCCGGCTGCCGTCGGCGCTGAGCGACCACGACCCCTCGTCGAGGGCGTGGCCGACGTCGCCGGTGAGGGGGGTGGTGATGGCCGCGACGTCGCCGGCGTCCGCCGTCAGGTCGAGGCGGGCGAGCCGGTCGGAGACCGGTCCGAGATCGTGGTCCCAGAACCGCACCGGATAGGTCTCGTGCAGGATGGCCGACACCTTCTGCTTGCGGCGTCCGCTGCGGATGGCCGCGTCCGCGGCGTCGTCGGCAGCGCCCGCGTGCACGGGGAGTCGGGCGATGACGGCGTCCCCGGTGCGCGGGGCGATCACCGAGGAGAAGCCTCCGGAGCGGCGGGCGACGGTGTAGGCCTCGCCCCCGGACGCCGGCAGCAGCCAGAGCGCGCCGGTGTCGTCGCTGTCGCCCGCCTCGCCGCCGGCCTGGTCGGCGGGGGTCGGGCGCTTCGAGCCGAAGAGCAGGTGGCCGTCGCGGGTGAAGGCGCCGAAGCCCTCGCCCTCGACCGAGCGGGTGACGCGGCGGGGGCTG
>JAJYQH010000056.1 GCA_021794705.1 Actinomycetes bacterium
CCGATCGTCGGCTGGATCGGCGTCGCGGTGTCCGGGTCCGACACGTCGTCGAACTCCCTGTTCGGCCTGCTGCAGACCACCGCCGCCCACCAGACCGGCATCAGCCCCTACCTGCTCGCCGCAGCCAACAGCTCGGGCGGCGTCCTCGGCAAGATGATCTCGCCGCAGAACCTCGCGATCGCGGCGGCGGTGGTCGGCATGGAGGGCAAGGAGAGCGTGCTGTTCCGGCGGGTGATCTGGTGGAGCCTTGGCATGCTGGCAGGCATGTGCGTCCTCGTCTACCTGCAGTCGACCCCGGTGCTCGGCTGGATGCTGGTGAAGTGAGCCGATGATGACCCGTCCCTCCGCCCCCGCCCTCGCCCCGCTCGCGGCCGCCCTCGCCGACCCCGCGCGGCTGAGTTCCCGCGCCACCGACCGGCTGAAGATGGCCCACGACGCGTCGCACTACGAGCTCGTGCCCGCGGCCGTCGCGGTGCCCGTGGACGCCGACGAGGTCGGCCGGCTGTTCGCGGCGGCCGACCGCGAGGGCCTCCCGCTCACCTTCCGGTCGGGGGGCACCAGCCTCAGCGGGCAGGCGGGGACGGAGGGACTGCTCGTCGACACCCGGCGGCACTTCCGCGACGTCGAGATCCTCGACGGTGGCGCCCGCGTCCGGGTGGGGCCCGGCGCCACCGTCCGCCAGGTCAACGCCCGGCTGGCCCGGTACGGCCGCAAGCTCGGGCCCGACCCGGCCAGCGAGGTCGCCTGCACCCTCGGCGGCGTCGTCGCCAACAACTCCAGCGGCATGGCGTGCGGCACGGCCGCCAACACCTACAACACGCTCGACTCGCTGGTGCTCGTGCTGCCCAGCGGCACGGTCGTCGACTCCGGAGCGCCGGACGCCGACGAGCGCCTCCGCAGCCTCGAGCCCGACCTGTACGAGGGACTCGCCCGCCTGCGCGACCGCGTGCGGGGCAACCCGGCGTCCGTGCGGCACCTCGAGCAGCAGTTCTCGATGAAGAACACGATGGGCTACGGCCTCAACTCGTTCCTCGACCACACCCGGCCGGTCGACGTGCTCGCCCACCTCGTCGTCGGCAGCGAGGGCACGCTCGCCTTCATCGCGTCGATCGTCCTGCGCACGGTCCTCCTGCTCCGGCACGCGATGACCGGCCTGCTCGTGTTCGACGACCTCGCCGCCGCCACCGGCGCCCTCCCGGCACTGGTCGAGACCGGCCCGGCGACCATCGAGCTGATGGACGCCGCCTCGCTGCGGGTCGCCCAGGCCGACCCGGCCGCGGACGCCGCCCTGCTCGGCATCCCGGTGGAACGGCATGCGGCCCTGCTCGTCGAGTACCAGGCGGGGACCCCGGACGAGGTGCGCGCCCTCAGCGCGGCGGCGTCCCCCACCCTCGCGAGGCTACGGCTCTCGGCGCCGGCCGACCTCACGGCGGACGCCGCAGCCCGGGCGCGCCTCTGGCACACGCGCAAGGGGCTCTACGCCACCATCGCCGGAGCGCGGCCGTCCGGCACCACGGCCCTGCTCGAAGACGTCGTCGTCCCCGTCCCGGCGCTGCTGCCCACCTGCGAGCGGCTCACCGGACTGTTCGGCCGCTACGGGTTCGAGGACGCCGTCATCTTCGGCCACGCCAAGGACGGCAACATCCACTTCATGCTCACCGAGCGCCTCGGGGGCCCGATGTCGCGGCTCGAGGCGTTCACCGAGGACATGGTCGACCTGGTGCTCGGCGCCGGGGGGTCGCTCAAGGCCGAGCACGGCACCGGGCGGATGATGGCCGGCTACGTGCGCCGCCAGTACGGGGACGAGCTGTACCAGGTGATGCGCGAGGTCAAGGCGCTGTGCGACCCGCGGGGGGTCCTCAACCCCGGGGTGATCATCGCCGACGACCCGCACGCGCACACCCGCAACCTCAAGACCACCCCGACCGTGGAGGACGAGGTCGACCGGTGCGTCGAGTGCGGCTACTGCGAGCCGGTGTGTCCCAGCCGCGACCTCACCACAACCCCGCGCCAGCGGATCGTGCTGCGCCGGGAGCTGGAGCTCGCCCGGGCGCGCGGCGATCTCGCGACCGTCCGCGAGCTCGAGGCCGACTACGGCTACGACGCCGTCGACACGTGCGCGGTCGACGGGATGTGCCAGACCGCCTGCCCGCTGCACATCAACACCGGTGACCTCATGAAGCACCTGCGGGCCGACCGGGCGAATCCCCTTGTCAACGCGGGATGGTCGGTCGCGGCCCGGCACTGGGGAGCACTGACGACGGTGGCGTCGGCGGCGCTGAGCGTGACCAACAGGCTCCCCGACCCCGTCGTCGCCGTGCCCAACGCGGTCGCCCGCCGGGTCGTCGATCCCGACGTGCTGCCGCTGTGGTCGGCCGAGCTGCCGGGGGGCGGGACGCGGCGTCCGGCCGGCGGGGCGTCGGGAGCCAGCGGCCCGGCCACCCGGGAGGTCGTGTACTTCAGCGCGTGCGTGGGGAGCATGTTCGGACCGAGTGACGAGGGCCCCGGCGTGCGGCCCGCGCTGGAATCGCTGTGCGCCCGAGCCGGGATCACCCTCCGCTATCCCGACGACCTGCCCGGGTTGTGCTGCGGGACGCCGTGGCGCTCCAAGGGGATGACCGACGGCGCCCGGGCCATGGAGGAGCGGCTGCTCGAGTCGCTGTGGCAGGCCACGCGGGGCGGCGACCTGGAGATCGTCTGCGACGCGTCGTCGTGCACCGAGGGCGTCCGGCAGACGATCGAGAAGGCGTCCGTCGACGGGGGCCGTTACAGCGGGCTGCGGGTGCGGGACGCCGTGCCGTTCGTCGCCGAGCACGTGCTGCCGACGCTGCCCCCGGCCCGCAGGGTCCGCTCGCTGGCGCTGCACCCCACCTGCTCGACCACCCGGCTGGGCATCAACGACGCGCTCCGGACCGTCGCCGAGGCGGTCGCCGAGCGGGTCGTCGTCCCCGACACCTGGGGCTGCTGCGGCTTCGCCGGCGATCGGGGCATGCTGCACCCGGAGCTCACGGCGTCCGCCACCGCGGCCCAGGGGTGCGAGGTCGCCGCGGGCGACCACGACGCGTACGCCTCGTCGAACCGCACCTGCGAACTCGGCATGACCCGGGCCACCGGCAAGCAGTACCAGCACCTGCTCGAGCTGCTCGACCGGCTCACGTCCCCCGCCGAGGAGCAGGCGGAGGTCGGCGCGTCCTAGATTGGGCGCATGCCCTTGTCGATCCGCAGTGCCCAGCCGGCCGACCTCGCGACCATCACGGACATCTACAACGAGGCGGGGGTCGGCACCACGGCGAGCTACGACCTCGAGCCGGTGACGCTGGAGAGTCGGCGCGCCTGGTTCGAGCAGCGGAGCGCCCGGGGGTTCCCGACGCTGGTCGCCGAGCAGGACGGCCACGTCGTCGGCTACGCGGCCTACGGATCGTTCCGCGAGAAGGCGGGCTACGACTACACCGTCGAACACAGCGTCTACGTCGACCGCGAGGTGCGCCAGTCCGGCGTGGGCCGGGCCCTCATGGCCGAGCTCATCACGCTCGCGCAGGGCAACGGGGTGCACGTCATGCTCGGGGTGCTCGACGGGAACAACGCCGCCAGCCTCGCCTTCCACCGGATGCTGGGCTTCGTGGAGGTGGGGCGGATGCCCCAGGTGGGGCGCAAGTTCGGCCGCTGGCTCGACGTCGTGCTCATGCAGCTGACGTTCGCGGGGCCCGACCTGGACTGAGCGGCGTCCGGTGGCTCAGCGGTAGCGCCGGGCGATGGACGCCGCCTGGGCGGCGTACCCGCCCCCGAACAGCACGACGTGCAGCAGCACGAGGTGCAGGTGCATGAGCGGCACGCGCTCGCGCCAGCCGCCGGCGAGCGGGGAGGCGTCGTCGTAGGCGGCGAGGATCCGGGGCAGGTGGGGGCAGCCGAACAGCGCGAGCGCGGCGAGATCGCTCTCGCGGTGCCCGGCGTGGGCCATCGGGTCGATGAGCACGCACCCGTCCGGCGTCCACAGGAGGTTGCCGCTCCACAGGTCGCCGTGCAGCCGGGCGGGCCGCTCACCGGTGTCGAAGTCGCCGCCCCGAAGGCGCTCGCAGAGCCC
>JAJYQH010000131.1 GCA_021794705.1 Actinomycetes bacterium
GGGGACAGACCATGTCGCGGCCCCGCCAGCGGGTCGGGCCGTTGACGATGAGGCGGTGCGGGTCGAGCAGCTGGACATTGGCGCCGAGCTTGGCCAGTTCGAGCAGATGGATGGCCCGGTTCTCGTACACCCAGTCGTGGACGAGCGTCTGGCCCTCCGCGGTCGCGGCGATCACCGCGAAGAACGGCAGGTTGTCGATGTTGAGGCCCGGGAACGGCAGCGGGTGGATCTTGTCGACCGGGGCCACGAGCTCGCTCGGGTGCACCGTGATGTCGACCAGCCGCGTGTAGTTGTTCCGGCTCACGTACTCCTCCGAGAGCGTGACCTTGAGGCCCATCTCGTGCAGCACGGCCAGCTCGATCTCGAGGAACTCGATCGGGCAGCGGGTGATGGTGAGCTCGGAGTGGGTGATGATCCCCGCGGTGATGAGGCTCATCGCCTCGATCGGGTCCTCGGACGGCGCGTACTCGACGTCGACGTTGATCTCGTGCAGGCCCTGGATGGTGAGCGTCGTGGTGCCGATGCCCTCGATCTGCACGCCGAGGGCGCGCAGGAAGATGCACAGGTCCTGCACCATGTAGTTGGGGCTGGCGTTGCGCAGGATGGTGGTGCCGGGGGTCTGGGCGGCAGCCATGAGGGCGTTCTCGGTGACCGTGTCGCCACGCTCGGTGAGGGTGATCCGCCGGACGTCGGCCACCTCCCCGCCGACGCGCGCCCGGTAGAAGCCCTCGGTCGCCACGACCTCGAGCCCGAAGTGACGCAGCACCTGCAAATGCGGCTCGATGGTGCGGGCGCCGAGGTTGCAGCCGCCGGCGTACGGCAGCTGGAACTCGCGGTACTGCCGCAGCAGCGGGCCGAGGAACATGATGACGCTGCGGGTGCGGCGGGCGGCGTCCAGGTCCATGGCCTGCAGGTCGAGGTCGTCGGGACGCCGCAACGTGAGGGTCGAGCGGTCGTCGCTCCACGTCGCCTCGACCCCGATGCTGGTGAGCACCTCGAGGATGCGGTGGACCTCCTCGATCCGGGCGACGCCGTGCAGCACGGTGCGACCCCGGTTGAGCAGGCTCGCGCAGAGCAGCGCGACCGCTGCATTCTTGCTCGAGCGCACCTCGATGCTGCCCGACAGCTTGGTCTCGCCCTGGATCCGGAAGTTGATCGGACCGCTGGTGGGGGAGGCGATGAGGGGGCTGTCGAGGGCCTCGGCGATGCGGTTGATCATCTCGAGGCTGAGGTTCTGGTTGCCCGCCTCGATCCGGTGGACGGCGCTCTGGCTCGTGTTGAGCTCGGCGGCGAGTTGCTGCTGGGTGAGCCCTCGCTGCTTGCGGGCGTCGCGGATCAGGCGGCCGATGCTGGCTGGAGTAGTGTCAAGCACCCTCTGAAGATATCACATCTGAGATATGGGCCGCCGGAGGTCGTTCCTCGCCGCGATGCCGATCCTCTAGAGTGGGCCCCATGACCGCACATTTCGACGTCGTTGTCCTGGGCGCTGGGCCCGGCGGATACGTGGCCGCGATCCGGGCCGCACAGTTGGGCCAGAAGGTCGCCGTCATCGAGAAAGAGTACTGGGGCGGCGTCTGCCTCAACATCGGCTGCATCCCGACCAAGTCGCTGCTGCGCAACGCCGAGATCGTCCACCTCGTCACCAAGGAGAAGGATCTCTTCGGCCTCTCCGGCGAACTGACCGCCGACTACGGCACGGCGTACACCCGCTCCCGCCAGGTGAGCGACCGGATGGTCAAGGGCGTCCACTTCCTCATGAAGAAGAACAAGATCCAGGAGCTGCACGGGTGGGGCAGCTTCGTCGACGCGAAGACGATCAAGGTCACCCTGGACGACGGTAGCGACGAGACGGTCACGTTCGACAGCTGCATCATCGCTGCCGGGGCGACGACCAAGCTGCTTCCCGGCACCCAGACCAGCGCCAACGTGGTCACCTACAAGGAGCAGATCCTCGCCGACAGCCTGCCGCGCTCGATCATCATCGGCGGCTCCGGCGCGATCGGCACGGAGTTCGCCTACGTGCTCAACTCCTACGGCGTCGACGTCACCATCGTCGAGTTCCTCGACCGGATGGTGCCCACCGAGGACGCCGACATCTCGGCCGAGATCACGCGGCAGTACAAGAAGCTCGGCATCAAGGTGATGACCTCGACGGCGGTGCGGGCGGTCGAGGACACCGGCAGCGGAGTGCGCGTCACCGTCGAGCCGGCCAAGGGTGGCGAGCAGAAGGTGCTCGAGGCCGACCGGATGCTCCAGGCGATGGGCTTCGCCCCCCGGCTGCAGGGCTACGGGCTGGAGAACACCGGCGTCCAGACCACCGAGCGCGGCGCCATCGCGATCGACGACTTCATGCGCACCAACGTCCCGGGCATCTACGCCATCGGGGACGTCACCGGCAAGATGATGCTCGCGCACACGGCCGAGGCCCAGGGCGTCGTGGCCGCGGAGACCATCGCCGGGGCGGAGACGTTCCCGATCGACTACGACTTCATCCCGCGCGCCACCTACTGCCAGCCGCAGATCGCGTCGATGGGCTACTCCGAGCAGCAGGCGAAGGACAAGGGCTACGAGGTCAAGACGGCGAAGTTCCCGTTCTCGGCGAACGGCAAGGCCTGGGGCCTCGGCGACGGCGTCGGCTTCGTCAAGCTCATCGCCGACGCGAAGCACAACGAGATCCTCGGCGCCGCGATGATCGGCCTCGATGTCACCGAACTGCTCCCCGAGCTCGTGCTGGCCAAGCAGTGGGACCTCACCGCGGACGAGATCGGCCGTGCGGTGCACGCCCACCCGACGCTGTCCGAGGCCCTCAAGGAGGCCGCCGAGGGCATCGCGGGGCACATGATCAACCTCTGATCCTGGCGCTGCCCCGGGCGGGCGTCCGCGACACCGGGGGCGGCGGGACTCCTCTCCTGGGGCGGGCGTTCTCGACACTGGGGCGGGACTTCTCTGCTCGGGCGGGCGTTCTCGACGCCTGAACAGCAGAGATCGCCCGCCCCTCGAGGGGGAGCACCTCCCGGACGCCGCACGACTCACCCAGGATGCGCCGACGGCGCCCCGCGGCCGGCCAGCGCGCGCGGACCCGCCGGGCCGCATCCCTGTGCGCGTACAGCTCGTCGAAGTCCTGCGGCGGGGCCCCGGCCCGCATCCCGCCGCCACGCACACTCCGGCTGGCGTTCTCGACGTTCTTGCTGGCGTTTGCTGCTGCGGCTGGCGTTCTCGACGCCTGAACAGCAGAGATCGCCAGCCGCTCGACCGGGACGAAGGGAAGCCGGCCTCGCGAGCGGGCGCCGCGCGCGGATCGGCCCCGTAGGCTCGCCGCATGCGTGGTGTGAATCGACCGAAGAGATGGGTCCCCGGACGAGACCGGCGGGCGGAGCGGCACCCGGGGCCGACCGGACGGGGGCGGGCGGCGGGTCAGCGGGTGGTGGTGGTTGGCGGCGGCATTGCCGGGCTCTCGGCGGCCACCCAACTGGCCGAGCGCGGCGTCCGGGTCACCGTGGTGGAGCGGGAGGCGCAGCTCGGGGGCCGCGCCTCCTCCTGGGACGTGTCCCTCCCCGGCGGGGAGCGGACCACGATGAGCCGGGGGTTCCACGCGTTCTTCCGGCAGTACTACCAACTCCGCGACCTGCTGCGCCGCGCCGACCCGACCCTGGCGTGCCTGCGTCCGGTCGCCGACTACCCGCTGGTCCTCAAGGACGGCCCCCGGGACTCCTTCGCCCGGATCCCGCGGACGCCACCGCTCAACCTCGTCGGGTTCGTCGCGACGTCCCCGAGCTTCCCCGTGTCCGCGCTCCGCGACGTCGACATCGACGCCGCCCTCGGCCTGCTCGACGTGCACTTCCCCCAGACCTTCGAGGACCTCGACGGTGTCTCGGCGGCCGAGGTGCTCGACCGGCTCCGGTTCCCGCACAGCGCGCGCCACCTCGCCCTCGAGGTCTTCGCCCGCAGCTTCTTCGCCGATCCGCGCGAGTTCTCCGGCGGCGAGCTGGTGGCGATGTTCCACACCTACTTCGTCGGCTCCGCCGAGGGGCTGCTGTTCGACGTCGCCCGCGACGGATTC
>JAJYQH010000199.1 GCA_021794705.1 Actinomycetes bacterium
CAACCACGGCGAGGAGCCGCGGTGGGTCACCCTCGCCGGGACCGACGCACTCACCGGCGACGTCGTCGACGGTGCCGTGGAGCTGGCCGCCGGCGGTTTCGTCGTCGCCCGGCAGGACGCGGCCCCCCCGGCGGGCGAGGTCAGCGGCGGGTGACGACCGCGGTGCCGAGCAGGATGTCGTCGAGGCCCCGGCGGTCGGCCCCCACGATGAGGGCGGGAATGACGAGGCACTTGAGCACGGTGCGCAGCAGCGAGCGCCACCACTCGAGCGGCCGGCGGTCGAGGCGGACGACGACGACCCGGGCGAGCAGCTGGCCGAAGCTGCCCCCGGTGAAGACCGTGAGCACCGCGGATTCGGCGAAGAAGACGGCGTAGGTCATCCAGGCGCGCCAGTCGTGGCCGGTGACCACAGCGGGTCCGAACATCCCCGCGGCGGCGGCCATGGACGCCGCCCAGTCGGCGATGATCGCGGCGATCCTCGCCCGCCATGGGGCGAGGGACCCGCGTCCGGACGCCGGCAGCCCCAGGGAGGCCCCTGGATATTCGTCCCCGCCCGGCTCGCTCACGGTGCCGAGGATAGGGCATCCGTGCGAAGGCGGGGCACGCGGCGTCCGGCCCTGGTGGCTGGCGTTCTCGCCGCTGCGGCTGGCGAATTCTGCTGGTGGGGCGTCGGAATCGCCAGCCGGAGCAGAGATCGCCAGCCGCTCGAAGCCCGGGCCGCAGTGGCCGGGAGCGGCCCGGGCAACCCCGCCGAGGGGCCTGCGTCACAACGGCGGACGCGGTCCGGCGTCCCGGCCGATCCCCCGTAACATCGCTGTTACACGAGCGGAACGCGCGGGCAACCAGACGGGCATAGCGTTCGTGACCACTGATCTGTTCCCCAAGCTGGAGGAAACCCATGTTCAAAGGCGCCGACGACCTGCTGGCGTTCGTGAAGGACGAGGGCGTCGAGATGATCGACGTCCGCTTCTGTGACCTGCCGGGCGTCATGCAGCACTTCACCGTCCCCGTCGGCTCGTTCGGCCCGGAGGTGTTCGAGGACGGCCTCGCGTTCGACGGCTCGTCGATCACCGGCTTCCAGAAGATCCACGAATCGGACATGGCGCTGATGCCCGACCCGACCACCGCCTACCTCGACCCGTTCCGCGAGGCCAAGACGCTGGTCATCAACTTCTTCGTGCACGACCCGCTGACCAAGGAGCCCTACAGCCGCGACCCGCGCAACATTGCGCGCAAGGCCGAGGCCTACCTCGCCAGCACCGGCGTCGGCGACACGGCGTTCTTCGCCCCCGAGGCGGAGTTCTACGTCTTCGACGACGTGCGCTTCGAGACCAAGAGCAACGGCAGCCACTACCAGATCGACTCCGAGGCCGGCGCCTGGAACACCGGCCGGGTCGAGGAGGGTGGCAACCGCGGGTACAAGGTGAAGTACAAGGGCGGCTACTTCCCGGTTCCCCCGGTCGACCACTTCGCCGACCTGCGGGACGAGATCGTCAAGACCATGGAGGCCGCCGGGCTCATCGTCGAGCGGGCCCACCACGAGGTCGGCACGGCCGGCCAGGCCGAGATCAACTGGCGCTTCGACACGATGCTCAAGTCGGCCGACAACGTCATGAAGTTCAAGTACCTCGTCAAGAACGTGGCGTGGGAGAACGGCAAGACCGCGACCTTCATGCCGAAGCCGATCTTCGGCGACAACGGCTCGGGCATGCACGTGCACAGCTCGATCTGGAACGGCGGCGAGCCGCTGTTCTACGACGAGAACGGCTACGGCGGCCTCTCGGACCTCGCCCGCTGGTACATCGGCGGCATCCTCAAGCACGCGCCGTCGCTGCTCGCGTTCACCAACCCGTCGGTGAACTCGTACCACCGCCTGGTGCCCGGCTTCGAGGCCCCGGTCAACCTCGTCTACTCGCAGCGCAACCGTTCCGCCTGCATGCGCATCCCGATCACCGGCTCGAACCCGAAGGCCAAGCGCGTCGAGTTCCGCTGCCCCGACCCGTCGAGCAACCCGTACCTGGCCTTCGCCGCCATGCTGCTCGCCGGCCTCGACGGCATCCAGAACAAGATCGAGCCCCCGGCCCCGATCGACAAGGACCTCTACGAGCTGCCCCCGGACGAGCACGCGCAGGTCGCGCAGGTGCCGGCGTCCCTGGACGCCGTGATCGCCTCGCTGGAGGCCGACCACGAGTTCCTGCTGCAGGGCGACGTGTTCACCGAGGACCTCATCGAGACGTGGATCGAGCTGAAGCGCGCCGAGATCGACGCGATCCGCCAGCGTCCGCACCCCTACGAGTTCGACCTCTACTACGCGATCTGATCCCTTAGCACCGAGTCGGCCCCCGGTCCGCGGAGACGTGGACCGGGGGCCGACTCGTGTCTAGCTGCTCTTGATCATCCGGATGTCCCCGGGCAGCGGGCCTCCCGGCCAGGTGCTCCCCTGTCCCTCCGCGTACAGCAGGAACTGCGCACCGAGGACGCCGCCGAGGTAGCCGTGGGCGTTCACCCGGACGTGGTACTCCTCGTAGTCGAGCCCGCGGATACTGAAGACGCCGTCGTGATCCGTGGCTCCCAGGCGGGTCTTGAAACCGTGCTGCACGGGGTCGTACCGCACTCGAGCGGCGGGGATCGGCGCGCCGCTGCCGGCGTCCACCACCCGCCCGCTCGCCACGGCCGCCACCGCCTCGACCATGCCCAGGTCGGTTCCGGGCGCGACATCGACCTCCGGCGGGCGGATCCACTGCAACCAGCTGGCGAACCCCGGCCAGTCGCTCAGCGTGGCGACGGTGGCCCAGCCGCTCTGCCAGTCGCTGGACGACGGGACCACTCTGAGGGACACGCTCTCAGTCAGGCCCTCGATGAGGAAGCCGCCCTGCGCGTCGGTCTGCACACTGGCCACCACCGCTGCCCGGCCCCCGTGGTCCGCGGCGTAGGCCGCGACGGTGGCCGGAACCCCCTCGTACTGCGGCGGAGACACGACGGTCGTCTCGGTCGTTCCCGCCACCGGGTCGTCCACGTACTCGAAGACCGGGGGCACCGTCTCGTGCACGATCCGTCCGGTCACCCGCGCCGACGCCCGCGCGGGCCCGGCCACCCGCTCGGCCACCGCCGGCGCTCCCAGCAACTGTCCGCTCCACCTCATCCGTCCCATGACCGGTCCTTCCCCCTCGATTCCTCACCACCAGTGTGAATGTCGCCCGCCCCGCGCGGGCGTGATCGCCCGTGGCGACCGGCCCGCCTAGGGTGGACGCAGCCGAGCGAACGGAGACGCGATGCCCAGCTCCCCCGAGCGGTCGGACGCCGCCGACCTCACGCCCGCCGACGGCCCGGCCCGCCCGGCGTCCGACCCGCCGCACGCGGGGGTCCTGCCGGGCGTCCCCGTGACGCGCTACGACCTCCACCGGGCCGGGGGGACGGTCCGCCTCACCGCCCCCCGCACCGCCCTCCCCGGGGAGGTGCACCGGTTCGCGGTCTTCCCCGAGATCGCGCTCGCCGGCGGCCGCCCGGACTTCTCCTCGGCCGCCATCGGCTGGCAGCTGCGCACGGACGCCGGCGTCCTGCGGCCCCGCGACCAGCACGGACACCGGGTCGGGGGCCGACCGAGCCCGGGCCCCGGGGTGCCGGACGGTCTCCCCTGTTGGCTGCCCGACCAGTGGACCGTGCTCGACCTCGACCTGGCGGAGGTCGCCGGGCAGGAGTACACCGTCGAACTGCTGGTTCCGCCCGGCGCGCACGGCACCGGCTATCTCCAGGACGCCGGCGCGTTCCGGCCCGAGCGGCCCGACCCGGGCGACCCCCTCGCCTGGGTGCACATGACCCGCGGCACCCACTCGCGGCCGGGCTTCTCCCGGGGCAACACGCTGCCGCTCGTGTGCGTGCCGCACGGGTTCACCTTCGTCACGCCGATGACCGACGCCCGGGAGCGGCGCTGGATCTATCAGTGGGCACCGGACGGCGGCCCCCGGCTGGAGGCTCTCACCTTCTCGCACTGCCCGAGCCCGTGGATCGGCGACCGCGGCCAGCTGCACGTGCAGCCGTGGCTCGGCGATCCGGTCGCC
>JAJYQH010000387.1 GCA_021794705.1 Actinomycetes bacterium
GGACTCATCCTCGTGCAGCTGGTGTTCGCGATCATCACGCTCATCCACCACAACGACACGATCGCCGCCATCCACGGCGGTTTCGGCTACCTCTCGCTCATCACCGGGGTGGTCGCCGCCTGGTTCGCGTGGCGCTGGACCCGGGAGTCGGGCGCCAAGGGCACCTTCTTCCACACCCTCAGCCTGCCGATCCTCGCCGTCATCCAGATCGGCCTCATCCAGGGCGGCCTGAAGTGGGTGCACGTCGTCGTCGGCATCCTCTACCTCGTGGCGGTCGTCGGCCTCTGGACGATGCTGCGCCGGCGCTGACCCCGCCGCTGACGACAACGTTCGACGTTTTCCCCCGTACTCAGTGGAAAACGTCGTACGTTCTTCGGGTTCGTAGGCTCAGCCGCCGATGAGGTGGTGCCGGCGGAACGCGAGCAGGATCCCGTCCGCGCCGGGGGCGGCGGTGGTCTCGTCCGCGACGTCGCGCACGCGCTGCGGCGCGTTGCCCATGGCGATGCCGACGCCCACGTGGTCGAGCATCTCCAGGTCGTTGTAGCTGTCACCCAGGGCGAGCGTGTCGGCCCGCTCGACGCCGAGGTGCTCGAGCACGACGTCGATGCCCGCGGCCTTGTGGACGCCGGGAAGCTGGATCTCCCCGCTGTTCGGCCCGAACATCGGCACCGACGAGGGGATGACGTCGAAGCTGCCGGAGAACTCCGCGCGGATCTCGTCGAGCGGCACCGTCGCATCGACGTAGACGGCCTTCGTGATGTCGACGGCGAGCGGGTCGGCGTCCACGATGATCGAGTTGATGAAGCGGAACAGGCCGCGCTGCAGTTCGGCGAGCAGGTCCTCGTCGGTCACCGAGCCGGTGATCAGCTGACGCAGCTTGGCGCGGATGCCGGGGCTGCCGTAGACGCCGTCGGTGGCCTGGAAGTAGTACTGGACCCCGAGCGGGTCGAAGAAGTCGACGACCCGCCGGATCTCGGCGGGATCGATGTGATCGTGCCGCAGCACCACGCCCCCCACCTGCACGTACGCGCCCGCGGCGGCGACGAGGCCGTCGAAGCCGATGTCGAGGATCTCCGGCCACAGTTCGGCGAGGGAGCGTCCGGTGCACAGGAACACCCGATGTCCGTTGGCGCGGGCCTCGCGCACCGCGCGGCGGGCGCTCTCGGGGATCTGCCCGGTCTCGTCGACGAGCGTCCCGTCGACGTCGAGGAAGACCGACCTGGGGGTCATGCGATGCGCCTCCGTCCCTCGGCGCTCGCACCCGGACGCCGCACCACCACCCTCTCATCCCCGTCCGGGAGGTGGGGCCCGCCGGATGCCGATCATCGACTCGGCCCCGGCGCTGGACCAGAGTGTCACCATGAGCGACTCACAGAGCGGCCCCGACGTCCCTGCCCCGACGGGCGGAAGGCGCTTCGTCGACGAAGACCTCCGCGGGGCCCGGTTCATCGGGTGTGACCTGCGCGGGGCCGTGATGCGCGGCGCCGACCTCGCCGGCGCGGAGCTCGACTCCCCGTGGTTGCTCGACGGTGAGAGCACCCTGCTCGTCAACGGCGTCGACGTCGCGCCGTACGTCGACGCGGAACTCAACCGGCGCTTCCCCGGACGCGAGCAGCGCCGGGCCGGCTCTCCGGCCGGGCTGAGGGCGGCATGGGCGGGTGTCGAGCAGGCGTGGGGATCGGCGGTGCGGCGGGCGCGGGCGATGCCGGAGGGGAGTGTCGACGCGTCCGTGGACGGCGAGTGGTCGTTCGCGCAGACCCTGCGCCACCTCGTGATGGCCACCGACGTCTGGTACCGGCGGGCGATCCTCGGGGTCGAGCAGCCGTACCATCCGATCGGGCAGCCCATCGCCGAGTTCGAGGCCGACGGCAACGACATGTCGGTGTTCGCCGCGGAGCGCCCCTCCTTCGAGGAGGTGCTGAGGGTGCGCGCCGAGCACGTGACGATGGTGCGCGACTTCCTCGCCGGGGTGTCGGACCCCGACCTCCTCGCCGAGCGGACCAACCCCTGGGCCCCGGACAGGTCCGAGACCGTCCTGTCCTGCGTCCACGTGATCCTCGACGAGGAGTGGGAGCACCTCCGCTACGCCGAGCGCGACCTCGACGTCCTCGACGCCCGGGCGGCGGACGCGGGCCGCGCCTGAGCGGGCGGGGGCGCCCCAGCCGCCGTCCCACCCGACCGGGCCCGTTCCGGGGCGGGGCTCGGCGGCGTCCCTGTGGCTGGCGTTTTCGACGTTCCTGCTGGCGATCTCTGCTCCGGGAGCGCAGAAATCGCCAGCAACAGCAGAGATCGCCAGCCGCTCGAGGACCGGCCCCGGACGCCGCCCGCCCTGGAATTGTCCGACCCGGGTGGCAGGCTGGACCCATGACCAGCCGGAATCCGATGACGCATCCGCCCTTCTCGACCTGCTGTTCGATCGTGCCGCCCTACCTCCTCGACGCGGTCACCCGGGCCGGTGACACCGACCTCAAGGCGGTGGCCGAGCAGACCCTGCACCACGACCACGAGCTGCGCACCACCCGCACCAGCACCACCGCGACCCGGGCGGCGTCCGGCCCCCAGGACGGCTACACCACGGTGCACCGCGACATCTACGACGCCGCCAACTCGACGACGCTGCCGGGCAGCGAGGTCCGGGCCGAAGGTGCGCCGCCCACCCCCGACGTCGCCGTCAACGAGGCCTACGACGGCCTCGGAGACACGTGGACCTTCTACGACCAGGTGTTCAACCGCAACTCGATCGACGGGCGGGGCCTCGGCCTCATCGGCACCGTCCACTACGGACGCCGCTACGACAACGCCTTCTGGAACGGTGAGCAGATGGTGTTCGGCGACGGCGACGGCACCCTGTTCGGACGGTTCACCGCGAGCGTCGACGTCATCGGCCACGAGCTCACCCACGGCGTCACGCAGAGCACCGCCAACCTCGTGTACTCCGACCAGCCGGGCGCGCTCAACGAGTCCATCTCCGACGTGTTCGGCGTCCTCGTCAAGCAGCGCACCCTCGGCCAGACGGCCGACCAGGCCGACTGGCTGATCGGCGCCGGCTTGCTCATGCCCGGCGTCCAGGGCCGCGCGCTGCGCGACATGCTGCACCCCGGAACCGCCTACGACGACCCCCGCCTCGGCAAGGACCCCCAGCCGGCCGACATGGCCCACTACGTGCAGACCACCTCCGACAACGGCGGGGTGCACATCAACTCCGGCATCCCCAATCGGGCGTTCGCCCTGGCCGCCACGACCATCGGCGGCGAGGCCTGGAAGGGTGCCGGGCAGGTCTGGTACGACGTGCTCACCGGCTCGCAGATCACCGCGCAGTGCGACTTCGCCACCTTCGCCCAGCTCACGGTCGACGCCGCCACGTCGCGCTTCGGCGCCTCCAGCCCGCAGGCCGACGCGATCCGGCAGGCCTGGACGACCGTCGGCGTCCTCGGTGGCGGCACGGCGGCGACCCGCAGCGCGACGCAGCCGGCGGCGTCCGACCCGCTCGTACGGGTCGCCCGGTCCGGCGGCTTCGCCGGCGTCGTCCGGGAGGCCACGGTGCGCCTCGCCGACCTGCCCGATCCGGACGCCGCCACGTGGCGCTCGCTGCTGGGCTCGGGGGCGTTCCAGGAGTTCGAGGCCGCCGCCCCCGCCGAGAGCCCGGTCAGGGACGACTTCTGCTACACGGTCAGCTGCCCCGCACACGACGTGGACGCCTCGCTGAGTGGTCAGACCCTCCCCGACCACGTGCGCGACCTGCTGGAGCGCACCCTCACCAGCGGACGCCCCACCGTCGAGTAGCGGGCCGGCTTCGGAGCACCCTGGCAGGTCCGGCGAGGCTCACCGCTCAGACGGTGGTCCACTGCATGAACCGCAGCTCCGACTCGGGACGCGGTGCCTGCACCACACCCGGCCAGCCATCGCGACCCCAGCCGTCGGCCAGGGTGGCGAACGCCGCCGCCTCGGCGCGCACGGGTGCCTCGTCGGGGAGCCCGTAGCAGGCGCCGGTGGGCATCGACGGCACCTGCTGCTCGAAGCTGGTCCAGCCCGTCCCGTACCGGGCCATC
>JAJYQH010000234.1 GCA_021794705.1 Actinomycetes bacterium
GCGGGAGCCGGGTTGACGTACAACGCGACCTCGATGAGGAAGCCGGTGAACCCGGTGATCCACAGCAGGCCGAGGAACATCCAGTCCATCGACATGCTGGTGCGCGAGGCGACGTCGGTCTTCCGCACCCGCCGGACGATGAACCAGCTGACGCCGTAGAGCAGGGCGAGGCCGGCCACGGTTCCCAGAGCCCGGGTGGGGTACCACAGCGGCACCGGGGTACCGGTGGGTTTGATGCCCAGCACGTCGAGCCCGTAGTCGACCCCGGTGGCGACCATGAGGCCGAGGAACCCCCACAGTGTGAGGGCGTGGATGAGCCAGCGCCGCCGGTAGAGGGGTTCGACGGGCTCGCTGGAGACGCAGTCGTCGCGGTAGCGACGCTGCCCCAGCGACTCGATGCCGAGCGCGTACCAGACGGCGCCCCAGGTGCGCGCCCGGGCGTCCCCGGACTCGGTGAGTTGCTTCCAGGTGACGCCGTCGCGCCGCGCCATGTCGCGTGCCAGGGTCGCCACGCCCCACACGGCGAAGACCGCGACGAGCACCATCACGCCGATGCCGGTCCAGTGGATCACCGGGTAGGGGATGAAGTCGAACAGCGCGAGGTTCCCGGTGTCCTGCGGGCCGCGCAGGGTGAGGAAGAAGCCGGCGAAGACCACCGCGAACGCCGTGGCGAGCAGCCAGCCGAGCACCGGGCGGGTCGCGAAGATGCGCGCGAGCCCCGACCTGTCGTAGTGGGCGATCGCGTAGCGACGGGCGGTGGCCATGAACTCGGCGGGGTCGGCCTGGGTCGGGCACTTGGTCGTGCACTCCCCACACTGGTAGCAGGTCCACAGTTCCTTGCTCGAGACGAGGTCGTCGGCGAGGCCCACCTGGGCCAGGCGGATCATGCCGCGCGGGAAGGCGGCGTCGTCGTCGGCGAGCGGGCAGGTGGCTGTGCACGTGCCGCAGCTGTAGCACGCGCTGACGTCGGCGGCGCCGAACCTCAGCACGTCCCCCATCAGGCCCGGGTCGATCATCGTGGCCATGGCTACGCCTCCTTGCCTGTGGCGTGGTAGCTGAAGAAACCGTCGTCGTCGGCCTCGGGGTCCTCGGCCAGCAGCCCGTACCGGCGCATGCCCATGACCCAGTACACGACCTCGGCGGCCGGGTGGCCGATACGGTCGGCGATCGCGGGGATGGTGAGCGGGCCGTCGGAGACGGCGGCGAGGATGGGGGCGTGCATGAGCGGCTCCTCGCGGATCACTTCGCGCGGGTCGCGCAGGGGGGTGGTCATCCGACCGGCTCCTTCACCAGGGCATCGATGGCGGCGCGCATCTGCGCGTCGGTGTAGCCGAGCAGGTCGATCGCGTCGTCCGGGCAGACGGGGACGCAGCCCCCGCAGCCCTTGCAGCTCGACGCGTCGATCGAGGCGACCTGGCGCCCCTCCCAGGAGATCGGGGTGATCGAGGAGTAGGGGCACGAGGACAGGCAGGACAGGCAGCCGGTGCAGGCCTCGACGTCGACGGTCGCGACGAGGGGCTCGAGCTCGGCGTACCCCTTCTTGAGGATGGCGGCACTCTGCGCGACCGCCGCCAGCCCGGAGGCCACGCTCTCGCCCGCCGTCTTGGGCCCCTGGCAGCACCCGGCGATGAGGACACCGTCGACGACGGTCTCGACCGGGCGCAGCTTCGGGTGGATCTCGTTGTAGAACCCGTCGGTGCCGACCGGCAGTTTGAGCAGGTCGGACAGGCCGGGGTTCTTCCGCGGCACCATCCCGGTGACCAGCACGACGAGGTCGACGGGCAGGGTGAGCCGGCGGCCGGAGGTGAGCAGGTCGACCACCGTCACCGCCAGCCGGCCGTCGGGGAGCGTGGTGACGCTCGGCGGGTCGTCGTCGGGGAATTTGAGATACGTGGAGCCGAGGTCGCGCGACTCGGCGTACAGCAGTTCGCTCCTGCCGTAAGCGCGGATGTCGCGGTGCAGGTGGAACTGGCGGACGCCGGGATCGCGCCTGCTCACCTGCACCGACTCGTGCAGAGTAGCGGCGCAGCAGAACTTCGAGCAGTACTCGTTGCCCGGTGCCTCCTGCCGGCTGCCGACGCAGTAGACGTAGGCGATGCTGGTGACCTGCCGGCCGTTCCTCGTGAGGCGGCCCTGCCCCGACTCGACCAGCGTCTTGAACTCCGGAAGGGTCACGACGCCGTCGATCCCGTACCCGAACTCTCCGGCATCCGGCTGGTAGGAGTCGAACCCGGTGGCGACGATGATCGATCCGACCTCGAGGTGGAGCTCCTTGTCGCCGTTGGCCCGGTGCAGCGTGATCTCGGCGGTGTAGTTGCCGAAGCTTCCGGACTTGCCGGTGAGTTCGGCGGCGACGTAGGTGGTGATGTCGCGGCGTCCCTCGATCTCGGCGACCAGCGCCGCGACCTGGTCGCGGCCGATCTCGTCGGTGGGATAGGTGGGCCCGAAGGTGCCCATCCACCCGCCCAGCCGCCGGTCGCGCTCGACGACGACGACGTCGAGCCCCACGTCGGCGAGC
This sequence comes from Actinomycetes bacterium, assembly GCA_021794705.1. Taxonomy (GTDB): domain Bacteria; phylum Actinomycetota; class Actinomycetes; order Propionibacteriales; family Propionibacteriaceae; genus JAJYQH01. Next base: position 2,519 of record JAJYQH010000234.1, read on the forward strand.
CCGATGGCGGCCCGGAGGCCGGCGATCCCCCCGCCCACCACCAGGGTGCGGGGCCGGGTCTGGACGACCAGCGGCTCCAGGGGCACCGAGAGCCTGGTCTTCGCCACGCCCGCCCGGACGAGCGAGATCGCCTTCTCGGTGGCGCCGGCCCGGTCGTGGGTGTGCGCCCACGACGTCTGCTCGCGGATGTTGACCTGGGTGTACGCGTAGGGGTTGAGCCCCGCGCGCTTGGACATGTTGCGGAAGGTGACCTGGTGCAGCTTCGGGGAGCAGGACGCGACGACCAGCCCGTCGAGCTGCTCGCCGTCGATGTCGTCGATCATGTCGTGCTGGGTGCCGTCGGCACACGCGAACATCGGCGACTCCGCGACGACGACGCCCGGCTCGTCCCGGAGGGCCTCGCGCACGGCGTCGACGTCGACGTAGTCGGAGATGTTCCCGCCGCAGTGGCAGATGTAGACGCCGATCCGGCGCTCGGGGACGCCGGCGGCCTCGGCCGGATCTGCCTGATCGGTCATGCTCGGGCTCCTAGCGTCACGGGTTCGGATACGGCGAAGTGGTGGTGGGTGAGGTGGGCCGCGGCCTGGGCGGCCGCCGCGCCCGCGTGCAGGATCGTGTCGACGATGTCCTTGGCGCCGGACGCCGTGCCGGCCACGAACACCCCGGGGATGTTGGTCTGCCCGGGCTGGATCTCCTGGCTGGGCTCGGCGACGTAGTAGTACTCGTCCAGCCCGAGGGGCGCGTCGACGAAGAGCTTCTCGACGTCGCGGTTGGGCTGGATGCCCACCGCGAGCACGACGAGGTCGTACTCGGCCTCGACGATGTGGCCGCCGTTCTCGATGTCCTCGTAGCGCACCAGCAGGTCGCCGTTCTCCCGCTCGGTGATCCTCGCGACCCGGCCCTTGATGTACTGGGCGCCCATGTCCTTGGCCTGGGTGTAGAACTCCTCGTACCGCTTACCGGACGCCCGCATGTCCATGTAGTGCATGGTCACGTCGGCCAGCGGCAGGGCCCCCATGATCAGCTGGTTCTGCTTGATGGAGTACATGCAGCAGAACTTCGAGCACAGCGGGTTGCCGACGGTCTTGTCCCGCGACCCGGTGCACGAGATGTAGGCGATGCGGTCGGGCACCTTGCCGTCGCCGGGACGCAGCACGGTGTTGAACGGGCGGGTCGGGGCGAGCAGCCGGTCCATCTGCATGCCGGTGATGACATTGGGGTAGGTGCCGAAGCCGTACTCCGGCTTGAGGTCGGCGGCGAACAGCTTGTGCCCGGTCGAGACGACCACGGCGCCCACCGCCACCGACCGCTCGACGTCACGCATGTCCATCCGGATGGCATCGGCCGGGCAGGCCTTGACGCACTCCTGGCACTCCGAGCACACCCCGCAGTCGAGGCAGGAGCCCGCGCCCGCTCGCGCCTGCTCCTCGGTCAGGGGCCGTTCGATCTCGTCGAATCCGGAGGGGTTGGGCAGCAGGATCACCTCGCCGGAGACCGGGTCGCGGTGGCCG
>JAJYQH010000082.1 GCA_021794705.1 Actinomycetes bacterium
CGCTCACGTGTAGAGGGACCCCGCGTTGACCACCGGCGACGGCGGCTGGTCGCCGCAGAGGACGACGAGCAGGTTGCTCACCATGCCGGCCTTGCGTTCCTCGTCGAGGTCGACGACCTGGTTGTCGGCGAGCCGCGCGAGCGCCATCTCGACCATGCCGACCGCGCCCTCGACAATCCGGGCCCGGGCCGCGACGACCGCGTTGGCCTGCTGACGGCGGAGCATCGCCTGGGCGATCTCCTGCGCGTAGGCGAGGTGGGAGATGCGCACCTCGACGATCTCCACGCCGGCGATGGCGACCCGCTCGGAGACCTCGTGGGCGAGTTCCTCGGCGACCATGTCGGTCGACCCGCGCAGGGACTCGCCGTCGCCGGCGTTGTCGTAGGGGTGGGTGGTCGCGACGTGCCGGAGGGCCGACTCGGCCTGCACCGAGACGAAGTCCTGGTAGTTGTCGACCGCGTAGACGGACTTGGCGGTGTCGGCGACCTGCCACACGACGATCGCCGCGATCTCGACGGGGTTGCCGTCGGCGTCGTTGACCTTGAGGTGGTTGGTCTCGAAGTTGCGCACCCGGATGCTCACGCTGCGCCGCACGGTGATCGGCAGGACGCACCAGAAGCCCGCACGGGAGACGGTGCCGACGTAGCTGCCGAAGAACTGCACGACCGAGGTGCGGCCCGGCGCGACGACGACGAAGGACGACGCGACCAGGGCGGCGACGAGGATCGGCAGCCAGAGCCAGGCGGGCTGGCTGCGCAACGGCCAGATGGCCGCCCACACGCACGCGGCGATGAGGATCACCCCCAACCACCCGTTGACGGCGAGGGCCGGCCGCTGGCTGATCGCGACCCTCGCTCCCTGTTGCCCGACCGGCCCGGTGACCGAGGCTGGGGCCACGCTCATGACTGCTCCTTCGCAGAAGTGACTATCACCGTGATAGCACTTTTCTGCGCGGGTCGTCGGCGAATTCGGTGGCGCACAGGAGGGCGGCCCGGACGATCTCCGGCGGGACGCCGAAGCGCCTCCTACTTCTCCTGTCGGGCCAGCCGGCTCGGCCACCAGGTGCGGCGTCCGAGTTCGACGGTGAGGGCGGGCACCAGCAGCGACCGGACGACGAGGGTGTCGAGCAGGACGCCGAACGCGACGATGAACGCGATCTGGGCGAGGAACAGCAGCGGCACCACCGTGAGGGCCCCGAAGGTCGCCGCCAGGACCACGCCGGCACTCGTGATCACCCCGCCCGTGACGCGCAGCGCGGTGAGCATGCCCTCGCGGGTGCCGCGTTCCTTGGACTCCTCCCGGGCCCGGGTCATGAGGAAGATCGAGTAGTCGACGCCGAGCGCGACGAGGAAGACGAAGCCGTAGAGGACGGTCGTCGGATCGCCGCCGGCGAAGTGGAACAGGTGGTTGAACACGAGCGCCGCGACGCCCATCGTCGCCCCGAACGACAAGATGTTGACGACCACGAGCAGCAGCGCCGCCACCAGCGAGCGCAGCAGCGCCGCGAGGATGACGAAGACGACGGCGATGATCGCCGGGGCGACGACGCGCAGGTCGCGGTCGGCCGCGTCGCGGGTGTCGAGCGCCTGGGCCGTCTGGCCGCCGACGAGGATGTCGGGGCTGATCTGATGGAGGTCGGAACGCAGCCGCTTGACGGTGTCGAGGGCCGCCGACGAGTCGGCCTGGTCGGTGAGCGTCGCCTGGACGAGCACCTGCCCGGCGACCTGCTTGGCGGGCTGGCCGGGGTTGAGCCCGACGTAGGGGTTGCTCACACCGCTCTCGGAGCGCAGCCGCTGCACCACCCGGTCGGCGTCGCCGGCGGGGGTGATGATCTGCACGGGGCTGCCGGAGCCCGCGTCGAAGTGCGCGGCGAGCACCTTCTGGCCGGTGACGGAATCGACGGTGGTGAGGAAGGTGTCGGACTGGGAGATGCCGTTGGCGCGAAGGGTGGGCAGGAAGGCGGCGGCGACGAGCAGTGCCACGACGGTGACCACCCAGGTGGTGCGCGGGCGGCGTCCGACGACCGCGGCGACGCGCCCCCAGCCGAACCGGGACGCCGGCCGCTCGGAGCTGTGCCGGTGGTCGACCCGGGGGATCGCGGGCCAGAAGATCCACCGGCGTCCGAGCACGAGGGCCGCGGGGAGGAAGGTGAGGGCGGCGAGCAGGGCGCCGATGATGCCGAGCGCACCGACCGGCCCGAGCCCGGACGTGCTGTTGAGCTCGGCGAGGGTGAGCGCGAGCAGGCCGAGCATGACGGTGAACCCGCTGGCGGCGATCGGTTCGACCGAGGCGCGCCAGGCCACGCGCAGCGCCTCCCACGTCGACTCCCGGTCGTGCAGCTCCTCCTTGTACCGGCTGACCAGGAGCAGCGCGTAGTCGGTTGACGCGCCGACGACGAGGATCGACAGGATTCCCTGGCTCTGCCCGCTCACGGTGATCCAGCCGTGGTCGGCGACCTGGTAGACGACGAATCCCGCGGCGGCCAACCCGAACATGGCGGTGAGGAGCACGACGATCGGCAGCACGGGGCTGCGGTAGACGACGAGCAGGATCACCAGCACGACGACGAGCGCCACGACCAGCAGGACGCCGTCGATCCCCCCGAACGCGGTGACCAGGTCGGCCACGTAGCCCGCCGGTCCGGTGACGTGAGCGGTCAGCCCGGCCGGGGTGAGCTGGGAGTCGATCGCCGTGTGGACGGCGTCCGCGATCGCCGTGACCGGCGACGTGCCGCCCGCCGGGGTGGCGATCTTGTCGTTCGCGAGGGCGAGCACGACGAGTTCTGCCCGGCCGTCCTTGCTCGGCACCGGGATCGCCTGGGGGGTCGCGAGATAGTCGCCGAGCTTCTGGCCGCCGACGGCCAGGCCGGGGAGCGACGCCGCGAACTTCTGCACCGCGCCGCGCTCGGTGGTCGAGAGGGCGCCGGGCGCCTCGACGACGACGATGAGGGGCAGCGAGGTCGTGTCGCTGAACTTCGCGATGTCGGCGGCGACCTTCGTCGACTCCGCGGACGCGGGCAGGAACGAGGCGTTGTCGTTCTTCTGCAGCGAGGAGAGCTTGCCGATGAACTGGCCGCCGACCCCGCCGACGGCGAGCCAGACGAGGATGAGGACGACGGCCCAGACGGTCACCCGGGCCCCGGTTCGTGATGTGGTCATGTGGGCGCCCCCGGTCTACGATAGTTCCGTAGCTAACTCAGAAAGTTGCTAACCTCTTTAGTAATCTAGCAGGCGGGACGATGGCGGACAACTCATCGCGGTGGGGGACGACGGGCACCATGGAGGCGCTCCAGCGGCTCATCGACGCGGCCACGCTCGCCCCGGCCGCGGTGGCCCGCCGCAGCGAGATGAGCACCTCCGAACTGCACGCGCTCCGCCACCTCTCGCGCGAGCCCGTCGGTCCGGCCGAGCTCGCCCGCCGGCTCGGCGTCACGACGGCCGCCACTTCGGCGGTCATCGACCGGCTCGTGGCGCACGGGCACGTCGCGCGGCGTCCGCACCCCACCGACGGCCGGCGCACCGTCCTCGAACTCACCGATGCCGGGCGGGCCGAGGCCTACCGCGAACTGGGCGCGATGTTCCAGCAGCTCCGGGCCCTCGACGAGTCGCTCGACGAACACGAGCGGGCGGTCGTCACCGACTTCCTCGAGCGTGCGACGGCGGCCGTCCGCTCGATCATGTGAGGCGAAGCGGTTCGATCCGTGGCAGGCTCGGGGCGTCAACCCCGAGACCACGAGGACCGCCATGACCGAGACCACCGTCCCCACCGGGCGCTGGGCGCCCATCTACGCGGAGCGCCTGCCCCTCATCGCCTCCTTCGACCGCCTCTACGGTGACGACTTCACTCCCGAGGACGCCGCGGCCGTCGCCTCGTGGCTGGAACCGTTCGGGCCGCCCGAGCCGACCCGCGCCGACGTCGAGGACGCCGAGGTGCCCGGTCCGAACGGCCCGGTGCCGGTCCGGATCTACCGGCACGCCGACGGCGGGCGGAGCGGCGCCGGCCTGGTGTGGATCCAC
>JAJYQH010000209.1 GCA_021794705.1 Actinomycetes bacterium
CACCGCCCAGGCGGTCGTCGACAGCCTCAACCACGTCCGCAGCAACCCCGCCACCACGGCGACGATCAAGTCCCAGCTCGCCGTCGTGAGCAATGCCGTCGCCGACACGACGAGCACGCTCACCATCACGCTCAGGCAGCGCAGCCACTTCTGGCTCTACAACATGGCCGGCCCGGCCGGCATCGTCATCGACCCCGCGGGCTTCGCCACCCTGTCGAAGGCGACGGCGGGTTCCGGGCCCTATGTGTTCAAGTCCTGGACGAAGGGCGCCTCGGTCACGCTCACCCGCAACACGAACTACTGGGGCAACGAGGCGCACTTCGGCTCGGTGACCTTCAAGTACTTCACCGACCCCAACGCCCTCACCACCGCGATGAAGGCGGGGGACATCAACATCATCAGCGACCTCACCACGCCCGACGCGCTCGACCAGTTCAGCGACAGCGAGAAGTACACGATCGTGCGCGGAACGAGCAACGGCGAGGTCGTCATGGGCTTCAACCACGACTCGACGCCGCTGAAGAACCTCAAGGTGCGCCAGGCGATCATCTACGCGGTCGACCGCAAGGCGCTGCTCGACACGGTGTGGGGCGGCCAGGGAACGCTCATCGGCTCGATGGTGCCGCCCACCGACCCCTACTACGAGGACCTTTCGACCTACTACACCTACGACCCCGCCAAGGCGAAGCGGCTGCTCAAGGAGGCCGGTTACGGCAAGGGGCTCACCCTGTCGATGCCGGTGCCGAACCTCTCCTACGCCACCGGGGCCGCCCAGTTCGTGGCGGCCCAGCTCAAGCAGGTCGGAATCACCGTCAAGGTGCAGCAGCAGGACTTCGGCACGTGGATCAGCCAGGTGTTCCAGAAGGGCGACTACGACCTCACGATCGTCAACCACGTCGAGCCCAAGGACATCGTCAAGTGGGCCGACAAGAACTACTACTGGCACTACGACAACCCCGAGTTCAACAAGCTCATCGCCTCGGCCGACCAGGCGCCCACGGACGCGGAGTTCATCGCGCTCATGAAGCAGGCGGCCCGCATCCTCACCACCGACGCGGCGGGCGACTTCCTCTTCCTGTTCCCGCACATCGCGATCTGTGACGCCGACATCAGTGGCATCACCCCCAATCAGGTCACCTCGAGCTTCGACCTCACCACGCTCGCGTCGCGCGACAGCTGAGCGGGTCCCGCGTCCCGACTCCCGTGCACGTCGTCCGGCAGATCCTCACGAGGCTCAGCGCCCTGGTGCTGAGCCTGCTCGTGGCGTCGCTGCTGATCTTCGTCGCGCTCAACGCGCTGCCCGGTGACGCGACCTCGGCGATCCTCGGCACGAACGCCGACCCGGTCGCCGTCGCCCAGCTGCGCGCCCGGCTGGGTCTCGACCGGCCCCTCCTCGTGAGATACGTGTCGTGGCTCGCCGGGCTGCTGCGCGGCGACCTCGGCACGTCGCTCGTGTCGGGGGACGCCGTGAGTTCGCTCATCCTGCCCCGCCTCGGGGTGACGGTCTCGCTCGTCGCGATCGCGACCGTGCTCTCGGTGGCGATCGCACTGCCCCTCGGCATGTACGCGGCCGTGCACCGGCGGCGCGCCCGCGGCTTCGTCGCGGCCACCGTGAGCCAGCTCGGGATGGCGGTGCCGGCGTTCGTCGCCGGGATCGTCCTCGTGCTCGTCTTCGCGGTGCGACTGCAGTGGCTCCCCGCCGGCGGCTACGTCGACATCCAGCGCGATCCGCTCCAGTGGCTGCGCCACCTCGTCCTGCCCTCGCTCAGCCTGGCCCTCGTCAACGGCTCCCTGCTCGCCCGCTACGTGCGCTCGGCGTTCGTCGAGGTGCTCGCCGAGGACTGGTTCCGCACCGCCCGGTCGGTCGGGTGGCGGCTGTGGCCGGCGCTGTGGCGGCACGGCGTCCGCAACGCCGCGACGTCCCTGGTGACCGTCGTCGGCCTGCAGCTGGCGACCGTGTTCGTCGGCGCGGTGGTCGTCGAGCAGGTGTTCGCCATCCCCGGGCTGGGCACGCTGCTGCTCGACCAGGTGACCAAGCGCGACCTCGTCGTCGTCCAGGACATCGTCATGCTCCTCGTGGGCGTCGTCCTCGTCATCGAGGCGCTGGTCGAGCTCGCGTACGTCGCCCTCGATCCGCGGTTGCGGGGACGCCGGGAGGCGCGATGAGGCGGCTGCCGGTGGTGTTCGGCCTGGTCGCGGTGGGCCTCGTGGTGGTCACCGCGATGGTCTCGCTCGCCTGGACGCCGTACGATCCGGGCGCCATCGACCCCGCCGCCCGGCTGGCGCCGCCGGGGTGGCCGCACCTGCTCGGCACCGACACCTTCGGCCGCGACACCCTGAGCCGGCTGATGGCGGGCAGCCGCATCTGCCTGCTCGTCGGGGTGGTGTCGGTCGCGATCGCCGCCGTGGCCGGCGTCCCGCTGGGCCTGGTCGCGGGGATGACCCGCGGGGTGGTCTCCCGGCTCGTGCTCCGGGCGACCGACCTGCTCTACGCGTTCCCGGCGATCCTCGTCGCCATGCTGCTCGCCGCCGCCTTCGGCGGCTCCACGCTCACGGGGATGGCCGCGATCGGCATCGCCACCGTGCCCGTGTTCACCCGCATCGCCCGGGCCGGGACGCTCACCGTGATGAGCCAGGACTACATCTGGGCCGCACGCGCCTCGGGCACCACCTGGCCGGCGATCGCCGCCCGGCACGTGTGGCCCAACATCGCTCCGCTCGTGGGCGTGCAGGCGTCGGTGAGCTTCGGCATGGCGATCCTCGCGGAAGCCGCCCTCAGCTACCTCGGGCTGGCGACGCCGCCCACCACCCCCACGTGGGGCCGGATGCTCTACGACGCCCAGGCGCAGCTGTTCAACGCGCCGCTGCTCACCCTGTGGCCCGGGGCGGCGATCGTCGTGGCGGTGCTGGGCTTCAACGTGCTGGGGGACGGGCTGCGCGACCTGCTCGACCCGCGGCTGCGGGAGGTCGTGTGAGCGCCCTGCTGGAGGTCGACGACCTCCGCGTCGACTTCGGACGCCGGCGGGTGCCGGCCGTCGCCGGGGTGTCCCTCGCCCTCGGGCCCGGCGAACGGCTCGGGCTGATCGGGGCCTCGGGCTCGGGCAAGTCGGTCACCGCGCTCGCCGTCATGGGACTGCTCCCCGACAACGCGCACGTCTCCGGCGAGGTGCGGTGGCGCGGGGAGAACCTCGTCGGACGCGGCGACGGGCGCCTGTCGCGGCTGCGGGGGAGCCGGATGTCGATGGTGTTCCAGGAGCCGATGACCGCTCTCGACCCGACGATGCGGGTCGGCCGGCAGGTGGCCGAGGTGCTGCGGCTGCACCGGGACGCCGCGCCCGGGCCCGCCCGTCAGCGGGTGCTCGACATGCTGGCACGGGTCGGCGTCCCCGATCCCGACCGGGTCGCCGACGCCTACCCGCACCAGCTGTCCGGAGGCCAGCGGCAGCGCGTCCTCATCGCGATGGCCCTGGTCAACCAGCCGGAGCTCGTGCTCTGCGACGAGCCGACCACCGCGCTCGACGTCACCGTGCAGGCGAGGGTGCTCAACGTCCTCGACCGGCAGCTCCGCGCCGCGGACGCCGCCTGCCTGTTCATCAGCCACGACCTGGCGGTGGTCGCCCAGGTGTGCGACCGGGTGGCGGTGATGTGGCGGGGCAGGATCGTCGAGTCCGGCCGGGTCGTCGACATCCTCGAGCGTCCCGCCCACCCCTACACCGCCGCCCTCGTCACCGCCGCCCGGATCGACCGGGTCCAGCCGGGGCGCCCGCTGCCCACCGTCACCGTCGCTGACGACCCGGAGCCGGGCCCATGAGTCCCGTCTTCTCGGCCCTCGGGGTGAGCCGCACCTACGGGCGCGGGGACACCGCCGTGCACGCCCTGCGCGACGTGTCGCTCGACATCGAGCGCGGCGCCCGGCTCGGCGTCGTCGGCGAGTCCGGATCGGGCAAGACGACGCTCATGCGGCTGCTCTGCGCGCTCGACCGCCCGACGTCGGGAACGGTGAGTTTC
>JAJYQH010000201.1 GCA_021794705.1 Actinomycetes bacterium
TCCGCCACACCGCAGGAAGTGGGCGACTCGCCCGCAATTCGGGAGGGTTTCAGCGGGGCGGGGCCCCGCGAGTCACTTCTTGAGCGTGGCGACGGCCGCGTCGTAGTTCGGCTCGTGGGCGATCTCGGGCACCTGCTCGGTGTAGGCGACCACCCCGTTCTCGTCGAGGACGACGACCGCGCGCGACAGCAGGCCCGCGAACGGCCCGTCGAGCAGCGTGACGCCGTAGTCCTTGCCGAACGCACTGCGGAAGGCGGACGCCGTGACCACGTTGTCGAGGCCCTCGGCACCGCAGAAGCTCTTCTGCGCGAACGGCAGGTCGTTCGACACGCACACGACCGCGGTGTTCTCCAGACCGGCCGCGAGTTCGTTGAACTTGCGGACGCTGGTCGAGCACACCCCGGTGCCGACCGACGGGAAGATGTTGAGGACGACGCGACGTCCCCGGAGGTCGTCGGAGGTCAGGTCCGACAGGTCGTTGGCGACCAGCGTGAACGCCGGGGCCTGGGTGCCGACGGCGGGCAGCTCGCCGGCCGTGGTGACGGGGTTTCCACCTTGCGTGATGTGTGCCATGCGCCCACCCTATGCAGCGACAAGGGGATTCCGAAGGGGCCGATCAGCCCGCGAACGGACGCCGGTCAGGCGTCGGCGCGTGCCATCGCGAGCACCATCCCGTCGAGGATGTCGCTCTCGGAGACGGTGATCGACCCGGCCCCCGACCGGCGGGCCACCTCGTCGCAGATGAGTGCACCCCCGGCGATCACCTCGGCCCGCTTCGCCGGCAGGCATGTTGTCGCCTCGATCTCGGCACCGGTGAGGCCGAGCAGCCGCCCCGCCAGCTCGGCGATCCGCTCGCGCGACATCCGCGAGCCGTGCACCATGTCCCGGTCGTACTCGGCGAGCCCCTGGTCGATGGCCGAGAGCGAGGTGACCGTGCCCGCGACCCCGATGACCGTCCGGACGCCGGCGAGGTCCGGGCCGCCGTCGAGCAGGCCCCGGACGAAGCGCCGGGCGTCCTCGATCTGGGCTGCGGTGGGCGGGTCGTCGCGCAGGAACCGTTCCCTCAGCCGCACCGAGCCCATGTCGAGGCTCACCGCCGACCGGACCTCGCCGCCGGAGCCGACGACCAGTTCGGTCGAGCCGCCGCCGATGTCGATGACGAGCACCGGGTCGGTGACGTCGGCCACCCCGCTGAGCGCCCCGGCGAACGAGAGCCGCGCCTCCTCCTCACCGGGGATCACCTCGGGAGCCACGCCCAGCCGCTGCTGCACGCCCGCGAAGAACTCGTCGCGGTTGCTCACGTCGCGGGCGGCCGACGTGGCGACGAACCGCACCCGGTCGCACCCGAACCGCTCGATCACCTCGGCGAACCGGTCGCAGGCCGCGAAGGTGCGGGCGAGGGCGTCCGGATGGAAGCGGCGGGTGGCGTCGACCCCCTGGCCGAGGCGCACCAGTTCGAGCCGCCGGTCGTGCTCGACCAGCCGCCCGGCGTCGACGTCGGCGACGAGCAGCCGGATCGAGTTGGTGCCGCAGTCGACGGCGGCATAACGGTGGCTCATGGCCGGTCCTCCTCGTCGGACGGGTGGTCGAGGCACGGACGCCGCCAGAACTCGCCGATCCGGGCGAGCGCCTCGTCGCCGACCGAGTTGACACCCGCGCCCGCTGCGAGGGCGTGGCCGACCAGCGCGTGCAGGCACTTCACCCGGGTCGGCATGCCGCCGGCGCTGATGCCGGAGATCTCCGGCACGTCACCGAGCGCGGCCCGGTCGGCGAGGTACGCCTCGTGCGCCGCGCGATAGGACGCCGCCAGCGCCGGCTCGGACGCCAGGCGGTCGGACATCTCGGCCATCACTCCCCCGGCCTCGAGGGTGGAGCACGCGGCCACCACCCGCGGGCAGGTGAGGTAGTAGGTGGTGGGGAACGGGGTGCCGTCGGGCAGTCGCGGCTCGGTGGCCACGACGCCGGGCTTGCCGCAGGGGCACCGCCAGGCGACCCCGGCGACCCCGCGCGGCCGGCGTCCCAGTTGAGCCTCGACCACCCGCTCGTCGTCGGCGCTCATCGGCTCGAGCCGCTCCGCCAGTCGGGCCGGCCGCGGCCGGGGTGGGACCGTCACCGGCCCGGCGACGCGCTGGCGCTGGGCGCGCTCGACACGGTCACGGTGGCGGGCTCGTCCTTCGCGGGCGCCGGGTTGTCGGCCACCGCCATCGACGAGGTGAGCCGTTCCCACCAGGTGGTGGGGTGCTCGCCCTGGGGCAGGGTGGAACTCGAGCCGATGTGCACGCTCGGCGCCAGCACACCATCGGGCGTGATCACCTTGTAGCCGATCTCGCCGGGCATCACCCACCCGAGCCGCTCGCGGGCCTGGGCCTTGACGTAGTTGGGGTCCTGCCAGCGCGACACCTGGTCCTGCAGGGCGGCGATGTCCTGCTCGTGCTGGCGGATGCTCGCCTCGTGCTGGGCGATCTCCGACTGCTGCGCGAAGTAGACCTTGATGCTCGACGCGTACATCAGCACGAGCACGAGCGAGACGAGGATGAGCGCGATCGCCCGGTTGGTGAGCCGCAGGCCGCGGCTCAACCGGGGCAGCGTCCGGGCGGCCGGCGTGTCGACGTCCGGTGGCGGTTCGGGGGCGGTCGTCGCCCGGGTCCGGGCGGGAGCGTTGGCACGCCGGGCCGGACGCGCAGCGGTCCGGGACCGCGGAGTACCGCGTCCCGGACCACTGCCCGTCGGGGGATGTTCGCGCGAAGCTCGAGGCACCGACCCAGTCTTACATCGATCCGGAGGTGGTCCGAATCATCAGCCCTTGAACCGCGGGAACGCGCCGCGGCCGGCGTACTGGGCGGCCTCGGCGAGGTCGTCCTCGATGCGCATGAGCTGGTTGTACTTCGCGACGCGCTCCGTGCGGGCGGGCGCACCCGACTTGATCTGGCCGCAGCCGAGGGCGACGACGAGGTCGGCGATCGTGGTGTCTTCGGTCTCGCCGGAACGGTGCGACATCATCGAGCGGAAGCCCGCGCGGTGCGCCATGGTGACGGCGTCGATGGTCTCGGTGAGCGACCCGATCTGGTTGACCTTGACGAGCAGGGCGTTCGCGGACTTCTCCTCGATGCCCCGGCTGAGGCGCACCGGGTTGGTGACGAACAGGTCGTCGCCGACGATCTGCACCTTGTCGCCGAACTGGGCGGTGAACTTGGCCCAGCCCTCCCAGTCCTCCTCGTTGAGCGGGTCCTCGATCGACACCAGCGGGTAGGCGTCGATGAGTTCGCCGTAGTAGGCGATCATCTCGTCGCTCGACTTGCTGCCGCCCTCGAACGCGTAGGTGCCGTCCTCGTTGAAGAACGCGGACGCCGCCACGTCGAGCGCCAGCGCGACGTCGCTGCCCGGGGTGTAGCCGGCCTTCTGGATCGCCTCGACGATGAGGTCGAGAGCGGCCCGGTTGCTGTCGAGGTTGGGGGCGAAGCCGCCCTCGTCGCCGAGGCCGGTGGCGAGCCCGCGGGACTTCAGCACGGCCTTGAGCGCGTGGTAGACCCCGGCGCCCATCTCGAGGGCCTCCTTGAAGGTCTCGGCGCCGATCGGGGCGATCATGAACTCCTGGATGTCGACATTGCTGTCGGCGTGGGTGCCGCCGTTGAGGATGTTCATCATCGGAACGGGCAGCAGGTTGGCGGTGGGACCGCCGAGGTACTTGTACAGCGGCAGGTTGGCCGACTCGGCCGCCGCCTTGGCCACGGCCATCGACACGCCGAGGATCGCGTTGGCGCCCAGCTTGCCCTTGTTGTCGGTGCCGTCGAGCTCGATCATCGCCTGGTCGAGGGCGCGCTGCTCGGTGGCCTCGAAGCCGGTGACCTCGTCGCTGATCGTCTCGTTGACGTTCTCGACGGCCTTGAGCACACCCTTGCCGCCATAGCGGTTCTTGTCGCCGTCGCGCAGCTCGACGGCCTCGAACAGGCCGGTCGAAGCACCCGACGGGACGGCCGCCAGGCCCTCGGACCCGTCGTCGAGGACG
>JAJYQH010000385.1 GCA_021794705.1 Actinomycetes bacterium
AGGCGACCGGGGTCGCCCGCAATCAGCGCTTGGAGTACTGCGGGGCCTTGCGGGCCTTCTTGAGACCGGCCTTCTTGCGCTCCTTGACCCGGGCGTCGCGGGTGAGCAGCCCGGCCTTCTTGAGCGAGGGACGGCTGGCCTCGGCGTCGATCGCGTTGAGCGCACGGGCGATGCCCAGGCGCAGCGCGCCGGCCTGGCCGGTGACGCCGCCGCCGTCGATGCGCGCGACGACGTCGTACGAGCCGACGACGTTCGCCGTGACGAACGGCTCGTTGACGCTCTGCTGGTGCAGCTTGTTCGGGAAGTAGTCCTCAAGGGGACGACCGTTGACCTTCCACTGCCCGGAGCCGGGCACGAGGCGCACGCGGGCGACGGCCTCCTTGCGGCGTCCGGTGGCGCCACCGGCGGCCACCACGGCGGGGCGGGCCCCCGTGCCGGCCGACCCCTGCGGCGCGGAGTCGCTGCGGTAGGCGATCTCGCGGTTGTTCTCGTCGGTGAAGGGCGTGACCTCGTCGCCGAGGGTCTCGTCAAGCTCTACGGTCTCTGACACAGTCAATCCTTGATTCGCGAATTCCGGAGGGTCACTGGGCGATCTGGGTGATCTCGAACGGCTGCGGCTTCTGCGCAGCGTGGGGGTGCTCGGGGCCGGCGTAGACCTTGAGCTTGCCCATCAGCTGACGGCTGAGCTTGTTCTTCGGCAGCATGCCCCACACGGCCAGTTCGACGGCCTTGCGGGGGTCCTTCTTCAGCAGCTCGCCGATCGGGGTCGCGGTGAGGCCGCCCGGACGCCCGGAGTGCCGGTAGCGCATCGAGTCGGTGGCCTTGCGGCCGGTGAGCGCGATCTTGGAGGCGTTGACCACGATGACGAAGTCACCGCCGTCGACGTGGGGGGCGAAGGTCGCCTTGTGCTTGCCGCGCAGGAGGGTGGCGACCTGCACCGCGAGGCGGCCGAGCACCACGTTCTCGGCATCGATCACATGCCAGTTCCGGGTGATCTCGCCGGGCTTCGGGCTGTACGTAGACACGGTTCGCTGACCATCTTCCACTAGGTGTTCACAGGTATGCATGCGCTGGACACTGGGCGGACGCCGCATCGCGGGGGTCGGCCCGCGGCCGACGACATCGGCACACGCATGCCACTGCGCAACAGCGGAACACACTACCTTCCCGCCAGCGCGAGGGCAAAACGAGGGGGCGCCTCAACCGACCCGGACGACGGCCGCCGAGTGGCCGCCGAGGCGCACCGTCGGAGCGTCCCCGCCGGTGCAGGAGGCCGTGCCGATCGCGTAGACCGGCTCGACCGCGGCGTCCATCGGCACCTCGACCCGGGCGGCGCCGAAGTTCACGACCAGCGCCATCCCCCGACCGCGCTCGAGCACCAGCCAGTGATCGTCCTCGCTGTACCGGGTGGAGGTGTGGTCGAACCGGGGGTCGACGAGGTCGGGGTAGCGGCGTCGCAGCTCGATGAGGTCCCGGTAGGTGCGCCAGAGCTCGGCATGATCCCCGCCGTCGATCTCCGACCACCGCAGCTTCGAGCGCTCGAACGTCTCCGGATCCTGCGGGTCGGGCACCTGCGCGTGGTCCCACGCCATGCCGGCGAACTCCCGGAGCCGCCCCTCGGTGATCGCCGCCCCCAGCTCGGGCTCTGGGTGCGAGCTGAAGAACGCCCACGGGGTGCTCGCCGCCCACTCCTGCCCCATGAACACCATGGGGGTGCTGCCGTTGAGCAGGGTGAGCGCCGCGGCGATACGCAGCTGCGGAACCCCGAGCCGGGTGGACAGTCGCGCACCGTCGGCCCGGTTGCCGATCTGGTCGTGGTTGTCGGAGCACACCACCAGCCGGGACGCCGGGATCGTGGCGGTGTCCAGCCGCCGGCCGTGCCGGCGTCCGCGGAACGAGGAGTGGGTGCCGTTGTGGAAGAAGCCCTCCTCGAGCACCTTCGCGAGCGCCCCGAGACCGGCGAAGTCGGCGTAGTAGCCGGTGGCGTCGCCGGTGAGGTTCGTGACGAGGGCGTGGTGGAAGTCGTCGCTCCACTGCGCGGTGAGCCCGTAGCCCCCGCCGTCGCGGGAGGTGATGAGGCGCGGGTCGTTCTGGTCGGACTCCGCCACCAGTGACAGGGGACGCCGCTCGAACGCCGACAGCGCCTCCACCTCGCCGGCGAGTTCCTCGAGCAGGTGCACGGCCCGGGTGTCGACGAGCGCGTGCACGGCGTCCAGCCGCAACCCGTCGACGTGGTAGTCGCGCAGCCACATGAGCGCGTTGTCGATGATGAACCGGCGGACGGGGTCGGAGCCGGGGCCGCTGAGGTTGACCCCTGCGCCCCAGGGCGACGAGAGCGAGTCGTCGAGGTAGGGCCCGAACCGCGGCGCGTAGTTGCCGCTCGGCCCGAAGTGGTTGTAGACGACGTCCTGGATGACGGCCAGCCCCCGGGCGTGACACGCGTCGACGAACCGCTGGTAGGCCCCCGGGCCTCCGTAGGCGTGGTGCACGGCGTACCACCCGACACCGTCGTAGCCCCAGCCGTGCTCGCCGTTGAAGGCGTTGACGGGCATCACCTCGACGAAGTCGATGCCGAGTTCCACGAGGTGGTCGAGGCGGCCGATGGCGGCGTCCAGGGTGCCCTCGGCGGTGAAGGTGCCGACGTGCAGCTCGTAGATCACTCCCCCGGCGAGCTGGCGTCCGGTCCACTGCCGGTCGGTCCAGTTGAAGAGGTCCGGGTCGACGGCGCGCGAGAGCCCGTGGACGCCGTGCGGCTGGAACCGCGACCGGGGATCGGGCACGGGGTTCTCGTCGCCGTCGAGCAGGTAGCCGTAGTCGGCATCGTCACCGAGCCGGGCCGCCACCGGGGCGGGGAGTCGCCACCAGTCGTCGGCGTCGCGTTCGAGATCGACGGGCTCCGAGGGTCCCTCACCGGTGTCGGCCACGAGGCGGACCCGGCGGCACAGAGGCGCCCACACGTCGAACGAGACAGTCACGATCCACCTTCCCGGCGCGCCGCATCCGGTGCGAGGCCGTTCCCCACCACACCACGAAGCGCGGGACCGCTTCAACCGGCATGAGCCCCAGTCAACACGTTCGGGTGGGCACAATCGGTGGATGGCCGGCGTTCAACCCGCTCCCGCCCGACGGGCCCTCACCCTTCTCACCGGCAGGCTCGCCGGTCTCGGGCTGCTGGCGGCCGCCCGGCTCCGGCGCACCGGCGCGGCACCCGCCCACCGGGTCACCAACCCGGCCCCTCCCGACCTGCGGGCGCTCCTGCACGAGCGGGCGGGCACGATCGCCGAGCGCCTGGGCGACCCCCGACTCGGAGAGATGTTCGAGCGGCAGATGCTCGACACGTGGGAGACGACGCTGCGGCCGCTGGCGGGCGGGCGCACGTTCGTCATCACCGGCGACATCCCCGCCATGTGGCTGCGCGACTCGTCCGCGCAGTTGCGCCCGTTCGTTCCGCTGCTCGGGCGCTCGGACGCCGTCCGCGCCGCAGTCGCGGGGGTGAT
This sequence comes from Actinomycetes bacterium, assembly GCA_021794705.1. Taxonomy (GTDB): domain Bacteria; phylum Actinomycetota; class Actinomycetes; order Propionibacteriales; family Propionibacteriaceae; genus JAJYQH01. The sequence continues at coordinate 3,498 of JAJYQH010000385.1, forward strand.
CGCCGAGCAGTGGGACCTCATCGCCATCGATCCCTACGCCAACGCCTTCAACCGCAGCAACTCGGGACTCACGTGGCACGTGCTCGACCTGCCCGCCCACCCGCGGGTGTGGGAGCGCAAGTACGAGATCGACTCCCTCGCGTTCCCCGTCCAGCTGGCCTGGCAGTTCTGGCGGGCCACCTCCTCGACCGACCACCTCACCCCGCGGGTGCATGCGGGGCTACGGCTCGTCCTCGACACCTGGCGGGGCGAGCAGCACCACGCCGAGCGCTCCACCTACCGGTTCCTGCGTCCGGGTGGCGACGACAGCCTTCCCCGCCGCGGCCACGGCGATCCGGTCGCCGAGTGCGGGCTCACCTGGTCGGGCTTCCGCCCGTCCGATGACAGGTGCCGGCTGGGCTACAACATCCCGGCGCAGCTGTTCGCCGCGCACGCCTGCGTCCTCATCGCCGAACTGGCCGAGTCCGGCTTCCACGACGGGCTGCTGGCCGCCGACGCGCTCGCCCT
>JAJYQH010000182.1 GCA_021794705.1 Actinomycetes bacterium
GCTTCGCCTTCTACGAGGCATGCCAGGCGCGCAACGTGTCGGTCGTCATCGCCACCGGCGAGGTGCGCCCGTACTCGAACCTGCTCGTGACGATCGGGGTGCCGTGATCGACACCCACCTGCACCTCTGGGACACCCGGAGACTGAGCTACCCCCGGCTCGCCGACGACCCCCGCCTCAACCGGCCGGTGACCGAGGCGGAACTCGACGTGCGCACCGCTGACGGACGCCGGGTGGTGCTCGTCGAGGCGGGCGCCGCCACCGCCCACGCCCTCGCTGAGGCGGAGTGGCTGTCGCGGCTGGCTCAGGAGCATGCCGGGGTGCACGGGTTCGTCGCCGCCGTCGATCTCACCGATCCCGACCTCGGCCACGCGCTGGACCACCTCCAGGCCCTGCCGGGCCTGGTCGGCGTCCGTCATCTCCTGCAGGACACCGACCTGCTCATTACCCGGCGCGCCGACCTCGTCGCGGGCCTCGACGAACTGCACCGGCGGGGACTGCCGTTCGATGCGTGCGTCCGGGCGCCGCAGCTCGCGGAGTTGGCCGCCCTGCTCGCCGGCACCGCCGGCGGCACCGTCGTGCTCGACCACATGGGCAAGCCGCCGGTCGGCGACCCCGACGACCTGGACCGGTGGCGGGGCGACCTCGAGGCCCTGGCCGGGCTGCCGCAGGTCGTCTGCAAGCTCTCGGGCCTGCCGGCGGAGTGCTGGAGCCCGATGGAACTGGACGCCGCGTTCGAGCCGGTCGTCGGTCACGCCCTCGACTGCTTCGGGCCGCAACGTTGCGTGGTCGGCTCCGACTGGCCCGTGAGCGACCCCGGCTTCGACTGGTGCGCCCGCGTCGTCGAGTTCGTACCCCCGCCCCATCGCGACGCCGTCGCGGAGACCACCGCCCTGTCCATCTACCGGAGGCTCGGATGAACCCCCTCGACCACCCCGCCCTCACCGACCTCGGCTTCGGCGCCGCCCAGCTCGGCAACCTCTACCGCGCCGTCGACGACGACACCGCCACGGACGCCGTCACCGCGGCCTGGGAACAGGGGCTGCGGTACTTCGACACCGCCCCCCACTACGGGCTCGGCCTGTCCGAACGCCGCGTCGGCGCCGCCCTGGCTGGACGCCCACGCGACGAGTACGTGCTCTCCAGCAAGGTGGGCCGGCTGATCGAGCCCAATCCCACCCCCACGGAGACCGACCTCGACAACGGGTTCGACGTGCCGGGCGACCGGCGCCGCCGCCGCGACTACACCGCCGACGGCGTCCTGCGCAGCCTGGAGGAGTCCCTCACCCGGCTGGGCACCGACCGGATCGACATCGTCTACATCCACGACCCGGAGGAACCCACCGACCGCTTCGACGAAGCGCTGGGGGGCGCCGTGCCCGCACTGCGGCGGCTCAAGGACGAAGGCGTCATCGGCGCCTGGGGCGTGGGCTCCAAGGACGTCGCGATCATGCGCCGGTTCGTCACCGAGGCCGACCCGGACGTCCTCATGGTGGCCGGCCGGTACACCCTGCTCGAGCAGGACGACGGCCTCATGCGCGACTGCGTGGCCCACGGGGTCAGGGTGGTCGCGGTGGGCGTGTTCAACTCGGGTCTCCTGTCCCAGCCGCATCCGGGGGCCGGGTCCAAGTACGACTACGCCGACGCGCCGCGTGAGCTCATCGACCGCGCCAACCGGATCGCCGAGGTGTGCGAGGCGCACGGCGTCAGCCTCCCCCAGGCGGCCCTGGCCTTCCCCCGGCGGCACCCGGCCGTCGTCAACGTGTGCGTGGGAATGCGCACCCGCGAGCAGGTGCGACGCAACATCGACTTGACGAGGCAAGCTGTTCCTCAGGACCTGTGGAGTGACCTGGTGCAGCACGGGCTGCTGGAGGAGGAGCGATGAAGCTGTTACGTGTCGGTGAGCCGGGTGCGGAGCGTCCGGTCGTCGAGGTCGGTGGGTCGTACTACGACGCCGGCGGGGTCGGGGACTTCACCCCCGAGTTCTGGGCGGCCGACGGACCCGCGCGGTTGGCCGCCGGCGTCCGCGACGGCAGCCTGCCCGTGGTCGACCTGGATGGGGAGCGGATCGGATCGCCGGTGCTCCGTCCGTCGGCGGTGATCTGCATCGGCCAGAACTACGCCGCGCACGCGGCGGAGTCGGGGGCGGAGCCGCCCACCCGGCCGATCATCTTCCTCAAGACCCCGAACACGGTCGCCGGCCCGAACGACGACGTCGTCATCCCGACCGGCTCGACCAAGTCCGACTGGGAGGTCGAACTGGGCCTCGTCATCGGCCGCCCCGCCTGGCGCTGCCCCGACGACGAGTCCGCGGCGGGGTGCATCGGCGGGTACGTGCTCGCCAACGACCTCTCCGAGCGGGAGTGGCAACTGGAGATCTCCGGCGGCCAGTGGAGCAAGGGCAAGTGCGCCCCCGGCTACCTGCCCCTCGGCCCCTACGTCGTCACCCCCGACGAATTCGACCCCGCCGACGTCCGACTCCGGTCGTGGGTCAACGGCGAACCCCGGCAGGACTCCCGGACGGCCGACATGATCTTCAGCCCGGCCGAACTCGTCCGCGACCTGTCCCAGGTGATGCGCCTCGAACCCGGCGACGTCATCAGCACCGGCACCCCCCAGGGCGTCGCCCTGTCCGGCCGCTTCCCCTACCTGGTCCCCGGCGACGTCGTCGACCTGGAGATCGAGGGACTGGGCCACCAGCGCCAGACCTACGTCGCGGAGGAGAACTGACATGGGACGCTTCGACGGCACCGTCGCCGTGGTCACCGGCGGCGCCTCCGGCATCGGCGCCGCCACCGCTGACCTCCTCGCCGATGAGGGCGCCCGGGTCGCGGTGCTCGACCTCGCCGAGTCGGCTCGCCATGCCTCGTTCACGTGTGACGTCGGCGACAGCGGGAGCGTGGACGCCGCCATCGCCGCGGTCGTGTCCCGGTTCGGCCGCCTCGACATCGTCATCAACAATGCCGGCGTCGGCGCCCAGGGCGACCTCGCCGCGAACGACGACGCCGAGTGGGCGCGGGTGTGGAACATCAACGTCGTCGGCATGGTCCGCGTGGCCCGGGCCGCGCTGCCGCACCTGCGGCAGTCCCCGTGCCCATCGATCACCAACACCGCCTCCATCGCCTCGACCGCCGGCCTCCCCCAGCGGGTGCTGTACTCCGCCACCAAGGGGGCGGTGCTCGCCATGACCCGGGCGATGGCCGCCGACCATGTCCGTGAAGGGATCCGGGTCAACTGCGTCGCCCCCGGTACGGCCGACACCCCCTGGATCGGCCGGCTGCTGGACGCCGCCGACGACCCGGCCGCCGAGCGGGCCGCCCTCGAGGCCAGGCAACCGCACGGACGCCTCGTCGCACCCGACGAGGTCGCCCGGGCCATCGTCTACCTCGCCGACCCCGCCAACCGTTCCACCGTCGGCACCTGCCTTGCCGTCGACGGCGGCATGGACGCCCTGCGCCTGCGTCCGCAGTGACCCGACGCGTGCTGCACCGAGATCCCCGCGACCACCAGGAAGGCAAGCACCATGCCCGCTGACGACTTCGCCCAGTTCGCGTCCCGTCCGACCCCGGACTGGTTCAGCCGAACCAAGTTCGGCATCTTCATCCACTGGGGCGCCTACTCCGTGCCGGCCTGGGCGGAGCCGATCGGGGCCCTCGGCGCCGTGCCGGAGGACGAGTGGTTCGCCCACAACCCCTATGCGGAGTGGTACTTCAACACCATCCGCATCCAGGGCTCACCGGCCGCCCAGCACCACCTGGACACCTGGGGCGGTCGCCCGTATGACGAGTTCCTCGACGGGTGGACGGTCGACCGGTTCGACCCGGCCGCGTGGTCCGAGCTGTTCCGCTCCGCCGGGGCGGGTTACGTGGTGCCGACGACCAAGCACCACGACGGCATCGCCCTGTGGGACGCCCCCGGGACCGACGGCCGCAATACGGTCGCCCGCGGTCCCCAGCGCGACCTC
>JAJYQH010000158.1 GCA_021794705.1 Actinomycetes bacterium
GCTGCGGCTTGTCCCGGCTGGTGTCGAAGACGACCTCCCACCCGTTGCCGAACTCCTCGCGGGGCAGGCGGAACTCCACCGGCTCCGGGTCGCCGTTGAGCAGGATGAGCACGCTGTCGTCGACGATCCGCCCACCGCGGGAGTCGGGCTCGGGGATCGCTTCCCCATTGAGGAACACCATGAGCGCCCGGGCGAAGGACTCGTCCCAGTCGGCGTCGGTCATGTGCTCGCCGGAGGGTGACAGCCAGGCGATGTCACCGAGCTCGGATTCGCCGCCGTGCTGGGGCGCGCCGGCGAAGAACCGACGCCGCCGCAGCACGGGGTGGTCGAGCCGGAAGTGCACGACCCGGCGGGTGAACTCGAGCAGCTTCTCCTGATCGGGGTCGAGGTTCCAGTCGACCCACGACAGCTCGTTGTCCTGGCAGTACACGTTGTTGTTGCCCAGCTGGCTCCGGCCGATCTCGTCGCCGTGGGCGATCATCGGCACGCCCTGACTGAACAGCAGGGTGAGCATGAGGTTGCGGTGCTGGCGCTCCCGGAGCTTCTTGATGCCCCGGTTGGTCGTCGGGCCCTCGGCACCGCAGTTCCACGACCGGTTGAACGACTCCCCGTCGGCGTTGCCCTCGCCGTTGGCTTCGTTGTGCTTCTCGTTGTACGACACGAGGTCGCGCATGGTGAAGCCGTCGTGGGCGGTGACGAAGTTGATCGAGGCGACGGGCCGGCGTCCGGTGTGCTCGTAGAGGTCGGCCGATCCGCTGATCCGACTCGCCAGCTCGCCCAGCTTGGCCGGTTCGGCCCGCCAGAAGTCGCGCACCGCGTCCCGGTACTTGCCGTTCCACTCGGTCCACAACGGGGGGAACCCGCCGACCTGGTAGCCGCCCTCGCCGATGTCCCAGGGCTCGGCGATCAGCTTGACCTGGGAGATGATCGGGTCCTGCTGGACGATGTCGAAGAACGCGGCCAGCCGGTCGACCGCTGCCAGTTCACGGGCGAGGGTGGACGCGAGGTCGAACCGGAAGCCGTCGACGTGCATGTCGGTGACCCAGTAGCGCAGCGAGTCCATGATGAGTTGCAGCGTGTGCGGCGAGCGCATGAGCAGCGAGTTGCCCGTGCCCGTGGTGTCGAAGTAGTGGGCCTTGTCGTCCTCGACGAGCCGGTAGTACGACTCGTTGTCGATGCCCCGGAAGGACAGCGTGGGGCCCATGTGGTTGCCCTCCGCCGTGTGGTTGTAGACGACGTCGAGGATCACCTCGATGCCGTTGTTGTGCATCTCCCTCACGAGGGTCTTGAACTCCTGCACCTGCTCGCCACGGGTGCCGTAGGCGGCGTAGCGGTTGTGCGGGGCGAAGAAGCCGATGGTGTTGTAGCCCCAGTAGTTACTGAGACCGCGCTCGCGCAGGTGTGGGTCGTTGACGAACTGATGGACGGGCATGAGCTCGATCGCGGTGACGCCGAGCGCCTTGAGGTGCTCGATGACGGCGGGCTCGGCCATGCCGGCGTAGGTGCCGCGCAGTTCCTCGGGCACGCCCGGGTGCAGCTGGGTGAGGCCCCGCACGTGCGCCTCGTAGATCACCGACTCGTGATAGTCGCGGTTGGGCGGCCGGTCGTAGCCCCAGTCGAAGAACGGGTTGATGACGACCGAGGTCATCGTGTGGCCCAGCGAGTCCTCGGAGTTCTGGCTGTCGGGGTCGTCGAAGTTGTACGAGAACAGGGACGAATGCCCGTCGATCTGCCCGTCGATGGCCTTGGCGTACGGGTCGAGCAGGAGCTTGGAGGGGTCGCAGCGGTGACCCGCGGCGGGGTCGTAGGGTCCGTGGACGCGGTAGCCGTACCGCTGACCCGGCTGGGCGCCGGGAAGGTACGCGTGCCACACGTGCGCGTCCACCTCGGTGAGGCGGACGCGCTCCTCGGTGCCGTCGTCGTCGAGGAGGCACAAGTCGACGGCCTCGGCGACCGAGGAGAAAATCGCGAAGTTGGTACCACCACCGTCGAACGTTGCACCCAGTGGGTAGGGATGGCCAGGCCAGATCTGCATCCGCACAGCTTCGCACACGCCCGGCGGTATCCCCGCCTCCTCTGCGGCGGCCACCCCCCGAAGGGCATACCGTGCGCTTTGTCCCCCTTATCGGGGGGTCGCGTCGCCCCTCCGTCGCGACCCGCTACTGTTGCTCGCTGGACGGTCCCGGTAGAGCGCACCCCCCGAGCGCTCCCGGGGCCGTTGTCAGTCCACGGCGTCAGGGCTTGCGGCCGACGAAGAAGATCCGCCGGAAGGGGAACGTCGTCCCGTGCGCGCCGGCGGGGTACGCCTCCCGCAGCAGCAGCCGGTACTGCGCCTCGAACTCGGCGCCCTCCTCGTCGGTGAGCGTGTCGAGCACCGGACGCAGCGCCGTGCCCCGCACCCAGCCGAGCACCGGGTCGTCGCCCTCGAGCACGTGCAGGTAGGTGGTCTCCCAGGCCTCCGCCTGCCAGCCGGACCCGAGCAGGAGGTCGAGGTAGGCCTCGGGCGAGCCGACGGCGTCCGCGTGCCTGAGGACGCCGTCGAGCCGCCGGTGCCAGCGGGCCGAGCCCGCGAGGTCCCGGAGCAGGGTGTGCGACGGCGAGTCGAAGTTGCCGGGGACCTGAACGCCGAGCCAGCAGCCGGGCGCCAGCTGCCCGAGCCACCGGCTCAGCAGGTGCTCGTGGCCGGGCACCCACTGCAGCGCCGCGTTGGAGACGACCACGTCGACGTCGTCGTCGGGCACCCAGGCGCGGATGTCGCCCCGGTGGATGCGCAGCAGTGCCCGCGTCGCGGAGAGCGGGCCCGCCGACTCGACCATCGCCGGCGAGCTGTCGATCCCCTCGACCACGGCGTCCGGCCACCGGTCGGCGAGGGACGCCGTCAGCGTTCCCGGACCGCACCCGAGGTCGACCACGTGCCGCGGTGAGCGCGTGCCGATCCGCGCCGTGAGGTCGGCGAACGGCCGGCTGCGTTCGTCACCGAAGCGTGCGTAGACGGCGGGATCCCAGGTCGGCGAGGCGCTCATGGCGCCACGCTAGTGCCGGGACCCGGCCGCCCCGCTCAGGCGTCGCGCCGGGCACCCCCGGACGCCAGTCGGTCGGCCGCCCTCGCGGTCACCGACATGATCGTCAGGGCCGGGTTGGCGCTGCCCTGGGTGGGCAGCACGCTGCCGTCGGTGATGTAGAGGTTGGGCACCGCGAACGTGCGGCAGTCGCCGTTGACGACGCCGTGCCGCTCGTCTGCGGCCATCCGGGCCCCGCCCACCAGGTGCGCGTAGCGGTCGATCGTGATCACCTCGTCGGCGCCGGCCGCCTTGAGGATGTTCTCCATGACGCCCTGGGCCGCCCGCATGAGCTGGGAGTCGTTCTCGCACTGGCTGTAGGAGAAGTTCGCCACCGGCATGCCGTTGCGGTCCTTCTCCTCGGCGAGGGTCACCCGGTTCTCGGGCTGCGGAAGGAACTCGCACAGCGCGCCCAGGCAGGCCCAGTGCACGTAGTCGCTCATGTAGTCGCGCAGCGTGGCGCCCCAGTGGCCCTGGGCGGCCACGTGCTCGGCCCATGTGATCGGCAGCGGCGAGACCGTCTGGATCGAGAACCCCCGCTTGTACGGCTTGCTCGGGTCGGTCTCGTAGAACGCCTCCGTGCTCACCTCCGGGGGCGGCGCCTTGTACATCCGGATCTCGGCGTCGAAGCGGCCCGCGGTCTGCGGGGCGCCCTGCACCATGAGGTAGCGGCCCACCTGGTCGTAGTCGTTGCACAACCCGTCGGGGAAGCGCTTGGACGAGGAGTTGAGCAGCAGTCGGGGGGTCTCGATCGAGTAGCCGGCGATCGCCACCATGCGCGCCCGCTGGAACCGCGCCACGCCCTGGCGCACGTAGTGGACGCCGGTGGCGCGGCCGGTGCGCTCGTCGATCTCGACCCGGGTGACCATCGAGTTGGCCCGCACCTCGGCGCCGTGCGCG
>JAJYQH010000378.1 GCA_021794705.1 Actinomycetes bacterium
GCAGCCAGCCGTCCGGGGCGTTGCCCGTGCAGATCCGCAGGTAGTCGCCGGCGACGAGGTCGAACTTCGGGGTTTCTGCCGCATTGGTGATGACGCCGCGGGCCCCGGCCCGGCGGATGCGGTCGTCGAGGTCGGCGGGGTTGAGGGCCATGGCGGTCGGCAGGATGACCGCGCCGATCTTCATGAGGGCGAGCTGGGCGTCCCAGATCTCCACCTGGTTTCCGAGCATGAGCAGCACGCGGTCGCCCTTGCCGAGTCCCTGGCTCTCGAACCAGGCCGCCAGCCGGTCGCTCCGGTCGACCATCTCGGTGTAGGTGTAGCGCTGCTGGCTCCCGTCCTCCTCGCGGATCCACAGCGCGACGTCGGGCCGCCCGCGTCCGACCGCGTCGAACCAGTCGATCGCCCAGTTGAACGGGCCGGTGATCTCGGGCCAGGTGAAACCGGCCCGGGCCTCGTCGAGGCTGGACGCCTGCCAGAGCAGGTCGCGGGCGGCTCGGATGGCATCGGTGGCAGCGCTCATGGCCCGACCCTACGCCACCGTAGGTTGGCCCGCGCCGCCCCCTGCGACATGGCGTCGTCGGCTAATCCTCAAGTTGGGGTTCACCCCACTCGGAGGCGCGATCGCGGGGTTGGTCCTAGCCTGTCGCCCACCGGGTTCCATGAAAGCGAGAGAGCATGCCTGACAAGCGTCGACGCCGCCGCGCCGCCGTTGCCGTGGCCGCCGTGCTGGCGACCGCACTCGGCATGGTCGGTCTGGCGCCACGCCCGGCCAGCGCCGACCCCTCCGTCCCGGTGCCGGCGAACAAAATCTTCACCATCGCCGGACGCGGCTGGGGCCACGGACGCGGCATGTCGCAGTACGGCGCGCTCGCGGCCGCCCAGACGGGCGAGACGTGGCGGGAGATCATCAGCTACTACTACCCCGGCGCGCAGGTGGCGTCGATCTCGAACCCGACGATCCGGGTGGGGCTCACCACCCTCGTCGACGGCGCCCGGGTGGCCGCCGAGACGGGCCTGAGCGTCACCGACGGCGCCGGTCAGACCCTCACCCTGCCGGCGAAGACATCCTCCGGCGCCACGATCACGTCGTGGCAGGTGCTCGTCGACTCGAGCAACTCCTCCGTGCTCGACCTCGACCTGTGGACCTCGGGCGGACGCGCGAAGTACAAGACGACGACCGCCGGCTCCTGGCAGTTCACGGCGTCCGACGGCTCGCTGAACCTGCTCTGGTCGAGCGGCGGCTCGGCCGCCCAGGTGATCGGCTCGCTCGTCGCCAACCGCAACGGCTCCTCGATCCTTCCCGTCCTGCGCACCTCACTCGAGGACTACGTGCGCCAGGTCGTGCCGTGGGAGTCGCCGAGCAGCTGGCCGGTCAACGCCCTCGCCGCCCAGGCCGTCGCCGCACGCAGCTACGGGGAGTGGTACCAGCTGCACCCGCGCTCGTCCTACTACGACATCTGTGACAGCACCTCGTGCCAGGTGTTCGGGGGGATCAGCGCCGAGAGCAGCAACAGCCGGCAGGGGGTCACCGCCACCGCGCACCTCGCCCTCAAGTTCGACGGCGCCATCGTCCGCAGCGAGTTCGGCTCGTCGAACGGGGGCGCGATCGCCGGCACGACCCTGCCCCAGCAGGCCAAGCTCGACATCTTCGAGCGGGCCACGCCGTGGTGGGACAACACGTGGCAGACGACGGTGTCGGCGAGCACCCTCCAGTCGATCTGGCCAAGCGTCGGCACGGTGACCAGCCTCACCGTGACCAGCCGTGACGGCAACGGCATGTGGGGCGGCCGGGTGACGGGCATGAAGCTCACCGGCACGAGCGGATCGGTGACGTTCAGCGGCTACAGCCTCCAGTACAACCTCGGGCTGCGCTCGACCTACTTCAACATCATCCGGACCCCGGCCGAACAGCTCCAGGACTTCACCGGCGACGGGTACGGCGACCTCGTGTCGATCTCCGGCCACGGCACCCTGCAGGTCAGCCCTGGCACGGCCGCGGGCAGGTTCCTCGGCGTCCGAACGATCAGCACGTCGACGGCGTGGTCGGGCTACAGCCAGGTGCTCGCAGTGCCGAGCATCAACGGCGACCACTGGGCCGACATCATCTGGATGACCTCGTCCGGAGGCTTCTACGACGCGAACTCGGTGACCCAGGGGCTGAACACCACCGACACCGTGACGTCGTCGGGCATGACCAACTACCGCACCTGCACCGGGCTCGCCAACGTCCGCGGCAACGGCACGTCGTCGATCCTGTGCATCCGCACGTCCGACAACGCGCTCGTCCGCTTCGACAGTGACGGCGGCGGCAACATCTCGGCCACCCCGGTGGTGGTCACCCCGTCGGGGTGGCAGGGCGCGTCGTACGACCGGATGTTCGGCTCGGGCGACGTCACGGGCGACGGCAAGTCCGACCTGCTCGTGCGTGACAGCTCGGGACGCGTGCTCGCCTGGCAGGGCAACGGCTCGGGCGGCTTCACCTCCGCGGTGCAGCTGTTCTCGTCGTTCGGCGGCTACCGCGACCTCACCTCCCCCGGTGACATGAACGGGGACGGGCTCAGCGACATCGTCGTCCGGACGTCGAGCGGCGCCACCTCGCTGCTGCTCAGCACCGGCCCGAAGACCTACGGCAGCCCGATCGCGCTGCCCTCGTCGACCGACCGCCTCGTGCCGTAGGGGGACGCCGCCCGCCGACGGTGGCCCGGGGCGTCCTGTGACAGGATCGAGGGGCCCGGCTGTGAGGAGGCATCCATGTACCTTCGGGATCTGGTCGAGCCGTATCCCTCGGCGACCGTCGCGACCCCGGCGCTCGACGCCGTGCGCTCGATGGCCGAGGAGCACCGGCTGGCGATCATCGTGCTCGACGAGGAGCGGCGTCCGTACGCCGTGCTGAGCAGCCCGCAGATCCTCACCGCGCTGCTGCCCGACTACGTCGTCGAGGACCCCAACCTGGCCCGCGTCCTCGGCAGCGAGGACGCCGAGCAGATGCTGGCCCGGCTCAACGGGCTGAGCGTCGGCGACCTGATGCCGCGGGAGGTGCGGGGGGTGCCGGTGCTGTCGGAGGACGACACCGACCTCGAGGCCGCGGCGTACATGGCGGGGGAGGGCGTCTCGGTCGTCGCGGTCGTGGCCGCCGGCCGCTACGTGGGCGCGGTCACCGTGTCGCGCCTGCTGCGTGAGGCGCTCGGGCGGTCGTCGTGACCTGGGTGATCCTCGGGATCTTCCTCGCGGCCTACGCCCTCATCGCGTCCGAGCGGATCCCCCGCACGCACGCGGCCCTCGGCGGCGCCGCCGCGATGGTGCTCGTCGGGGGCGCGAACGCCACCAGCGCGTTCTTCCACGAGGACACCGCGATCGACTGGAACGTCATCTTCCTGCTTCTCGGGATGATGATCATCGTCTCGGTGCTCAAGCAGACCGGACTGTTCGAGTTCGTGGCCATCTGGGCGGCGAAGCGTTCCGGGGGCCGGCCGTTCCTGCTCATGACGCTGCTGATCCTCATCACCGCGATCGCCTCGGCCGTGCTCGACAACGTGACCACCGTGCTGCTCATCGCCCCGGTGACCCTGCTCGTCTGCGACCGGCTCGGCACCTCCCCGGTGCCGTTCCTGCTGTCGGAGGTGATGGCGTCCAACATCGGCGGCACCGCCACCCTGGTCGGCGACCCCCCGAACATCATCATCGCCAGCCGGGGCGGGCTCACCTTCAACCAGTTCCTCGTCCACATGACACCGATCGCGGTCGTGCTCGTCGGCGTGTTCGTCGGACTCGCCTGGCTGCTGTGGGGGCGCCACCTCGTCGTGGACGCCGACCTCGTCGAGCGGGTGATGGACCTCGACGAGCGGGAGGCGATCCACGATCGTCCCCTGCTCCTCAAGTCGCTCGGCTGCCTCGCGCTGGCGCTGCTGGGCTTCGTCCTCCAGGGCGTCACCGGCATCGAGCCGTCGCTC
>JAJYQH010000314.1 GCA_021794705.1 Actinomycetes bacterium
CGCGCTCGTCGCCGAGCGCAACACCCCGCTGCGGATGATCATCGGCGACGGCCAGATCAACCTCGAGGCGGCCACCGGCGACCAGGCCCAGGCGTCCGAGGCGATCGAGGCCACGGTGCAGAACCACCAGGGGGGCGACGAGCTGGCGATCACCGCGGCCGGCTTCAACCCGCACTACCTGCAGGACGCGCTCGGCGCCCTCGACACCCCGTACGTGCACTTCGCCTTCACCGCTCCCGGCAAGCCCTGCCTCATCACCGGGCTCACCGAGATCGACGGCGAGCCGCTCGGCGACTACCGCCACGTCATCATGCTGATGCGCCTGCCCAACTGAGCCGTCGGCGTCGCCGGGGTCGAGCGGCGTACGTTCTCTGCCTTCGCGGACCGTTCGCGACGCGGATCAGCAGCGACCGTACGCCGGACCGTCGCGGACCCACGCCGCAGGAGGGGAGCGGGGATGTCGGGGTCGGCGGTTAGTCTTCGACCATGCGTAGTGCGTCGGTCGAAGTGACGTCGGTCGGGGGCGCCGGAACCCGGCCGCCGAAGCCGGGCGGCACGGGACGGCCGCCCCGCCGGGGCGTCGTAGCCGCCCTCGTGGCGCTCGCCCTGGTTCTCGCCGGGTGCTCGTCGCCGTCGAAGCCCAACCCGTCGACGCCGCCGAACAACCTCCCACCCGCAGACAGCGCGGTGCAGGCGCTCGCGGCCGGCCTGCAGACCGGCAAGCTCGCCCAGGTGCCGCTGGGTGCCGACGCCACGGCCGCGCAGTCCGACCTCACGACGATCATGGCCGGCATGGACGGGTTGCTGCCCACCGTCAAGCCCGCGGGCATCACCTATGGGGCGAACGACACGGCCACCGCCACCCTCGACCAGAGCTACCTGCTCGGGACCCACACCTTCAGCTTCACGAGCACGGCGGCCCTCACCCATGCCGCGTCCGGTTGGCAGGTCACGTGGGCGCCGACCATCGTGCACCCCCAGCTCACCGACACCACCCGGTTGCGGCACACCCGCGACCTGCCCAAGCGGGCCCCCATCCTCGGGCGCGACAAGACGCCCCTCATGCAGCAGAGCCTCGTGTTCGATGTCGGCATCGACAAGCACGTCGTGCCGGCCGCCCAGGCGCTGACGTCGGCGGCCTCCCTCGCCGCCCTGGTGAAGGTCGACAAGGCGGCCTTCGTCGCCCGGGTGAAGAGCGCCGGCAAGGACGCCTTCGTCGTGGCCATCACCATGCGGCCGAGCGACGTGCCCAGCGCGATCGAGAAGATCAGCGGCGCGCGCGCCCTCCCCACCTCGGCGACCCTCGCGCCCACCCGCGGTTTCGCCGAGGCACTGCTCGGAGTGATGGGTGCGCCCAGCGCGTCGCAGGTCGCGGCGAGCCACGGGGACATCGAGGCGGGTGACTCGGTCGGCCTCACCGGCCTCGAGAGGCGCTACGACGCCCAGCTGCGCGGCACTCCGGGGCAGTCGATCGCGATCGTCCCCCGCACCCCCGGTGGCGCGTCGGCGTCCGCCTCGGGCTCGGTCCCGCCCTCGCCGTCGGCAACCCCGCCGGCGAGCGATACCGCCTCCTCCGCGGGTTCGCCCGGCGCCTCGGGGACGCCGTCGACCGGGGGGTCCACGGTCATCTACTCCACCCCTGCGGTGCCCGGCAAGGCGCTGACGATCACCCTCGACAAGGGAGTGCAGACCAAGGCCGAGAAGGCGCTCTCGGGCACCACGGGCGTCGCGTCCATGGTGGTCCTCGACCGTTCCACCGGCGACGTGCTCGCCGCGGCCAACTCCCCGGCGAGCGGCGGCAACGCCGACGCCACGTTCGGCAAGTACGCCCCCGGCTCGACCTTCAAGATCGCCACGTCGCTCGCCCTGCTGCGGCACGGCCTCACGCCCACCACCCAGGTCGACTGCCCCCGCCAGGTGACCATCAGCGGCAAGAACTTCCACAACTACTCCGACTACCCCAGCACCGGGTACGGCCGGATCACCCTCGCCCAGGCCGTCGCCTACTCGTGCAACACGGCGTTCATCAAGCTCTCCTCGACCCTCGCGCCCGGCGACCTCCCCGCCGCGGCGGCCAGCCTCGGGGTCGGCATCGACTACGACGCCGGCTTCGCGAGCTTCTTCGGCTCGGTGCCGTCAACGACCGATCCCGTGGTGAAGGCGGCCGACGTCATCGGGCAGGGCGACGTCCTCGCCTCGCCCATGGCGATGGCGGGACTGTCGGCGTCCGTCGCCGCCGGGAAGACCGTGCTGCCGACCCTCGTCACCGGAACGACGCTCAGCCCGAAGGGGAAGCCGCTCTCGGGCGCCGAGGCGCGCGACCTGCAGACGCTCATGAAGGCGGTCGTCACCAGCGGCACCGGCTCCTCTCTCAAGGGGCTGGTCACCGGGGCCAAGACCGGCACCGCCGAGTACGACAGCGGAAAGACGATCAAGACCCACGCGTGGATGATCGCGTGGAACGACAAGTACGCCATCGCCGTCATGGTGTTCGACGGGCAGAGCGGGTCGGGAACCGCGGGGCCGCTGATCAGGCAGTTCCTGTCCTGAGCTGGGCCGGACCATCGCCGGGGACGCCGCGGACCGCGTCCGGTCGCCGCCACTAGTGTGACCGCATGCCCTCGACAACCCTGCTGGCAGTCGTGCCCACCCAGATCGCCCGGATCGCCGCGATCGTCGTCGGCGCCCTGGTGCTCCGGTGGATCATCGCCGTGGCCCTGCACCGCACGCTGCGGGTGTCGCTCGCGCAGGCCCAGCGCATCGGCCGGGGCGGCCGCGCGGCCCAGTCCCGCTACGAGCAGCGGGCCCGCACCATCACCTCGCTGCTGGGGTCGATCGCGAGCACGGTCATCGTCATCATCGCGGTGCTCACGCTCATGGGCGTCGTGGGCCTGCCGCTCACCCCGCTGCTCGCCTCCGCCGGAGTGGGCGGTCTGGCCATCGGCTTCGGCGCCCAGAGTCTGGTGAAGGACTTCATCAGCGGCATGTTCCTCATCGTCGAAGACCAGTTCGGGGTGGGCGACCAGGTGACCATCGGCACGGTCAACGGCACGATCGACGAGGTCACCCTGCGCGTCACCCGCATCCGGGACGCCGACGGGATCGTCTGGTACGTGCGCAACGGCGACATCACTCTCGTGGGCAACCGGTCGCAGCGCCCCGCCGTCGTCACGCCGGCGGCGTCCCAACCCCCCGTCGACGCCGCCCCCGAGGGCTCCGCCCCGGGCGAGCCCGGCACCGCCTGAGCGGGTCGGTCATGTCCCCCGCCGCACGCACCGGGCGTCCCGTCGACCTGCCCACGCTCGCAGTGCTCGGCGCCGTGGCGTCCGTCCAGGTGGGGGCGGCGTTCGCCAAGCAGCTGTTCGGTGTGGTGCCGCCCACCTCGATGACGTGGCTCCGGCTCGCGTGGTCGGCGCTCGCCCTCGTTGCGCTGCGTCCGCTCCTGGCGCCCCGTGCGGCCCCGACCACCGGACGCCGCAACTGGCCGGTCGGCCTGGGCTACGCCGCCTGCCTGGTGGTCATGAACTGGAGCATCTACCAGGCCTTCTCCCGGATCCCGCTCGGCGTCGCGGTCACGCTGGAGTTCCTCGGGCCGCTGGCGGTCGCCGTCGCCGGCGCGCGCAGGGCCCGGCACCTGCTCTGGGCGGCGCTGGCCGCGGCCGGAGTCGTCCTGCTCGAGTGGTCCCCCGCGCGTCTCGACCCGGAGGGAGTCGTGTTCGCGCTCGTCGCGGCCTCGTGCTGGGCGGGCTACATCCTGCTCGGCTCCCGTGCCGGCCGGAGCTGGCCCGGGCTGGACGCGCTGACCCTCGCGTGCGTGCTCGGGGCGGTCGTGCTGGCGGCCCCCGCGGTCGTCGCCGGGGGCGCCGCGGTGTGGCGACCGGCCGTCCTCGCCACCGGACTGGCCGTCGGCCTG
>JAJYQH010000320.1 GCA_021794705.1 Actinomycetes bacterium
CAGCTCCAAGCAGAGCCACGCGGTCGGCCTGGTGCTGCAGCGACCGGTCGACGTGCTCGAGCTCGACCCGTTCTTCGCCGGGTTCATCGGCGGTGTCGAGTCGGTGCTCGCCCCCGCGGGCTACGCATTGCTCCTCCAGGTGAGCGCCACCGCGGACGCCGGCGTCGAGCGGCTCCGCACGCTCGCCAAGTCCGGCGGCGTCGACGGCGTCTTCCTCACCGACGTCGGGGTCGACGACCCCCGCTACCCGCTCCTCGACGACCTCGGCCTGCCGGGAGTGGCGATCAACGCGCACGGGTCGGGACAGGTCAGTTCGGTCACCCAGGACCACGCCGAGGGGCTGCGTCAGCTCGTCGAGCACCTCGTCGGGCTCGGACACCGCGACATCGCCCACGTGTCCGGTACGCCCGGGCTCGTCCATTCCGAGGAGCGTGAGCGGGTGTGGCGTTCGGTGCTCGCGGACGCCGGCCTGCCACCGGGCCGCCTGGTGGTCGGCGACTTCACGAGCGAGGCCGGAGCCCGGGCCGCGGACACCCTCATGGGTGGAATGTCCGCCCCAACCGCGGTGGTCTGCGCCAACGACCTCACGGCGTTCGGATTCCTCTCCCGCGTCCAGGCCCGCGGTCTCCGGGTGCCCGACGACGTCTCGGTCACCGGCTTCGACGGCGTCCTCCTCGGCGCCTACGTCCACCCGCCCCTGACTACGGTCGCGACCTCGCCGCGGGTGCTCGGACGCCGGTCGGCGGAGGTGCTGCTCGACCTGATCAACGGTGCCCCGCGGGTCGACGAGCGGATCGAACCGGCGTCCATGGTGCTCCGGGCCAGCGTCGCGGCACCCCGCGTGCAGGCGGCCTAGCAGCCCTCCGCGGCGGCAGGCAGCCCTTGGGATTTGGATGATCCGATGTTAGTGTCGGCCCACCGAAACGTTTCGGTTACATCGGAGGAATGATGGCAACAATGAAGTTGCGCTCCGCGCGCACATCGGCAGTGGGCCTCGCCGCCCTCGGCATCGTCACGTCGCTGGTGCTCTCCGCGTGCGGCGGCGGGTCGAACGGTTCGTCGGCGGCCAGCGTCCCGAGCAACCCCAACCAGGTGAAGGGCGACCTCAACATCCTGGTGTCGAGCGCGGCGGGATCCGACGCCGGGTTCAAGGCGATCGACGACGCGTTCTCGAAGAAGTACCCGAACGTGAAGGTCAACCTCACCTCGGTGCCCAACGAGAACTACCCGCAGACGAAGACGTCCCGGCTCACCGCCGGCTCGGTCGACATCCTCGTCGCCGCCCCCAAGCAGCTCCCCAGCTACGTGCCGGCCAGCAACAAGGGGGACGACGCCCGGATGGCCGACGCCGGCGGCTTCGTCGACCTCACCAACCAGCCGTTCATGAGCAAGTTCAACCAGAGCGTGCTCAAGGAGATCCAGTACAACGGCAAGAACTACACGGTGCCGACGGGGCTCTCGTACTACACGGGCCTCATGTACAACAAGAAGATCTTCAGCCAGTACGGCCTCAAGATCCCGACCACGTGGGACGAGTTCACCAAGCTCTGCGACACGCTGAAGTCGAAGGGCGTCACCCCTCTCGGCATCGCCGGCAAGGACTCCGCGGGCATCAACATGCTCGGCCTGGTGCAGAGCATGTACCCGACCACCGCCGACAAGAACACCCTCGCCAAGGGGCTGTACAACTACAGCGTCAAGCTCAACCAGGGCACCCAGCTGCAGGTGATGCAGAAGCTGTCGACGCTCTACGGCTACGCCGAGCCCAACTTCGCCGGCGTGAGCTACGCGACGATGACCTCGGACTTCATCAACGGCAAGTTCGCGATGATGAGCGACGGCACGTGGAACGTCACCACCCTGCAGAGCGGTGGCAAGGGCAAGCTCGACTTCGGCTACTTCCCGCTGCCGGCGTCCAACAACGCCGCCGACAACAAGTACCTCGGCGGCAAGGTCGAACTGAGCCTCGGCATCCCGTCGAACGCGAAGAACCAGCCCGCCGCGCTCGCCTGGCTCGCCACCCTCGCCGACAACTACAAGGCGTTCAACGACCAGGCCGGGTTCGCTCCCGCCGAGCAGGGCGTCTCGAGCAACCCGTTCTACAGCTCGATCTCCCAGTACACGTCGACCTTCGAGCCGGCCTGGGACACGATCTGGATCGCCAACACCAAGGCCGGCCCCGCCGCGCAGTTCCCGTTCAACTGGCAGGGCCTCAAGCCGATGGGCACCCAGGACGCCCAGGGCGCCGCGGACGCCGCCGAGCACGACTGGGAAGCCGGCAAGTAGCTCCCGCCCCGCGCCCCGGGACGGGCGCGCCGCCGTGCGGCGCAAGGCTCCGGCCGGACCGGATCACACCTCCGGCCGGGGCCGTCCCGGGGGCGGGACCCCGCTGCCACTCGCCACGAATGGGGGCTTGATGCATCACAGCTACATCGTCTTCGGGCGCCGCTGGACGGCCCAGTGGACGTTCCTCCTCGGGATGAGCCTCATCATCGTCTTCTCGCTCGTCCCGGCCGTGGGGATCCTCGTCATCTCGTTCACCGACATCCGCTCGCTGCCGTTCCTGCCCACCCACTGGGTCGGGTTCGACAACTACCGCACGTTCTTCTCCTCGGCCCAGCTGGCCTACAACACCAAGGCGCTCGAGAACACCTTCGAGTTCGCGATCTCGGTCACCGTGATCCAGAACGTCGTGGCCCTGTTCATCGCGGTGCTGCTCAACCAGGCGCTCAAGGGCCGCACCTTCGCCCGGGCGATGGTGTTCCTGCCGACGATCCTCGGCGTCACCGTCATCGGGCTCATCTTCTCGCTGATCTTCAACCCGTCCGGCGGCCCGGCCGAGGCGCTGTGGAACCTGTTCGGCGGCTCCAGCGCCTTCTTCGGCGACCCGGGCCTGGCCATGGCGCTGGTGATCTTCGTCCAGGTGTGGGCCGGCATCGGCGTGGCGGTGGTCATCTACCTCGCGGGTCTCCAGGCGATCCCGCAGGAGCTCTACGAGGTGGCCGACCTCGACGGCGCGAACCGCTGGCAGCAACTGCGGCAGGTGACGATCCCGCTGCTCGCCCCGTCCGTCACCGCGAACACCCTGCTCAGCGTCATCGGGACGCTGCAGAGCTACCAGTTGATCTACGTGCTGACCGGGCCGAGCAACCCGGCCACCCAGGTGCTGAGCCTGGCGATCTTCACCGCCGCGTTCGGCGGGGGAGCGGGCGGGTCGGTCGCCTCCCAGGGCTACGCCGCCGCGATCTCGATCGTCCAGTTCGTCATCGTCCTCATCGTGGCGCTGGCCACGCTGTTCTACCTCCGCAGGCGGGAGACCGCACTATGAGCACCCTCACCGTCCCACCCGTGCGGCCGGCCGTCGCCGACCAGTTCGCTCCGAGCCGGCAACGCCCCCGGCGTCTCGACGCGCTGCGCGTGCTGTCGTACGTGCTCATGGCGGTCGTCGTGCTCATCTACCTCTATCCGATCGCCTATCTCATCAACACCGCGCTGAAGAGCAACGACGAGTTCATCGCCAACCCCAACGGCCTGGTGCGCCACCCGATGCTCAGCAACTTCGTCACCGCGTGGCGCCAGGGCGGCTTCGCAACCTCCGTGCTCAACTCGGTGCTCTACACCGCGGTGGCCGCGGGCCTCGGCACCGTCACCAGCCTCATGATCGCCTTCCCCGTCGCCCGGGGATACCTCAAGCACTCCAAGATCTGGGCGGGACTGTTCGCGGCGATGATGTTCCTGCCCAACACCCTGGTGACGTTGTTCCAGCTGGCGCTGCACCTGCACCTGTACGACACGCGGCTCGGGTACATGCTCATCCTCGCGTCCGGGGTCGGCGTCGGGCCGCTGCTCATCACCGGCTACCTCGGTTCGATCCCGCGCGAGATCGACGAGGCCGCGGCGATCGACGGCGCCG
>JAJYQH010000315.1 GCA_021794705.1 Actinomycetes bacterium
GAGTCGTCCGTGGCGACCAGCCCTGCCGCTTCCGCAGTCCCAGGCGACGCGCGCGAGGAGGCGCTGGCGGTGGCGGCCGAGGCCCGCCGGGTCGGCCTGGCGCGGCTGGCCCTGCATGCCGATGTGCTGGCCGCACTCATCGACGTCCCGCTCGGACGTCGCGCCGACGCCGCGGCCGAACTCGCCGGGGCGGGCCTCCTGGCCGACTCGCCGCACCTGGCCACCCGCACTCTTCTCGGTCGCGCCCGGCTGGTTCTCGCCGTCGCCTCGGGAGACGGGCACGGGGCGGGGGTGATCGCCCGGACGGTGCGCGCCGACGTCGCCGCGTCTCGATGCGGACCGGCGGACCTCGACCTGTGGACGGCGCTCCGGCTGTCCCTCGACCCGGTGATCACCCTCGATCTCGAGCGGGCGGCGCCCGGGCCGCCGTGGGACCTGCTGCAGGCGGCGGAGCGGTGGCGGGCCGCGACGGCCGAACCCCCCATGCTGCGTCCGCCCCAGTCGGAGGAGGATGAGGAGGAGTGGACTCGGCGCTGGGCCGAGCTCCGGGCGGGTGTGGCGACCGGCCAGGGTGAGGGCAGGGTCCGCACCGGCCTCTCCCGCCACCCGCTGGACGCCGCGCTGGCGGCGCACGCGGCGGTGGCCGTGAGTCTCCAGTGGATCGGTCCCGAGTTGCACGCACTGCTCGCCCGGCCGGGACGCCAGCTCGTGCACACCGTCGTCCTCGGCTGGGACGACGCCCTGGCCCTCCGCGACCGGCTCGCCGACGACCTGGCCGAGGCCGTCGCCCGGCCGCCCACCACAGCGGGCGCGGCCACGGTGCCGCCGGCCGTCAGCGCATCTCTCGCCGCCGTGGACGCCGCGATCCTCGACGCGGCCGGACTCACCCCGGCCGACCCGCCCGGACTGGTCATCGTGCCGACCGGACCGCTCGCGACGCTGCCGTGGGGAATGCTGCCCAGCCGGCTCGGGCGACCCACGTGGGTGCCCAGGTCGCTCGGCGAGTGGCTCGACCGGGCGTCGGCCCCGGTCGAGGTGCGGATCGCGGCGGTCTCCGGGCGGGACCTCCCCACTGCCGGGGACGAGGTGCGCGACGTGCTGGAGGCATGGGCGCGCGTTGCCGTTCTTCCTGCCCCCGCCGGTCCGCTCGACAGCGTGCCCGGTGCGGTGGTGGAGGCGTTCACGCGCGCCGATCTCGTGCACCTCGCCGCCCGCGGGCGGCATCGGCGCGACAACCCGCTGTTCTCGGTCCTGTCGCTCGAGGGCGGGTCGCTGCTCGCCCACGACGTCGAGGGCCGGCACCGGAAGGCGTCCCAGGTCGTGCTCTCGGCCTGCAGCCCCGGCGGTGACACCATGCGCCCCGGCGACGAGCCGGTGGGGTTCGTGTCCTCCCTGCTCTCCTACGGCGTGGGCACGGTGGTGGCGCCGGTGAGCGACATGCACGCCGAGACCGCGCGACGGACGATGGCGCTGTACCACCGCGCCCTCGCGGACGGCGGTGAGGCAGCCGGGGCCCTGGCGCAGGCGGTGGCCTCGGCGGCGTCCGAGGGGGACTGGTGCGCCGGCGCCTTCACCTGCTTCGGAGCACCCTGGCAGGTCCGGCGAGGCTGACCGCTCAGACGGTGGTCCACTGCATGAACCGCAACTCCGACTCGGGACGCGGTGCCTGCACCACACCCGGCCAGCCATCGCGACCCCAACCGTCGGCCAGGGTGGCGAACGCCGCCGCCTCGGCGCGCACGGGTGCCTCGTCGGGGAGCCCGTAGCAGGCGCCGGTGGGCATCGACGGCACCTGCTGCTCGAAGCTCGTCCAGCCCGTCCCGTACCGGGCCATCGCCATGCTGAGCCCGTTCATGGCGATGCGGAAGCGGAGCCACCGGTGGATGGGGAGGCTGAAGTTGGTGAGCAACCTCTCGCCCGCCTGGCCGCCCTTCGCCGACAACCGCGCGATCTGGCTGTCGGACATCTGCAGGTGCAGCCCGCCCTCGTCGGCCTCGGTGTAGACGGTGACGATCCGGTCGCGGAACCCGGGAAGCTCCATCTGCAGCCGGTCGGGCCAGTTCTGCATCGTCTGCTGGATCGACGTGAGGAAACCGAGCACGCTGACGATCGGGGTCTCGTGCAGCGTCCGGGAGGAGTCCCCGGGGGCGGGCAACGAGACGGTCGTGCCCGCAGGGTCGTAGCGCGCGTCGAACCCGTCCAGGTTGATGCCGAACGTGGGCCGGCGCGGCAGCCAGCTGTCGAAGAACTGCATCGGGAAGTTGCTCGTGATCCCGCCGTCGGAGAACCAGGCCCGCACGATGTCGACCTGGTCGGGGAGCTTGGCGACGTCGAGGTAGTGGAACGGCACCGCGCTGATGAGCAGCGGGAAGCTGAGGCTCACCCGGGCCGCGACCACGATGGGCATGTCCCGCGCCAGGGGAAGCCGGCGCAGGGGCGTCCCGTGGGTCGGGCAGGACGCCGCGATCCAGCGGCCACCGCTCGACCAGCCCCGGGTGCCGTCCTCGCGGGCCTCCCCCGGATTGCGGGAGCGGGCGTTCAGGTGCGCCATCACCCACGAGGGGAAGTAGACCGACCAGCACTCGGGGCAGAACAGGTAGGCGTCGTCGAAGAAGGGGAACACCCGGGGCACCTGCTCGGTGAGCGAGGTCGTCATCACCCGGACGTCGATGTCCGGGTCGAAACCGTTCCAGCCGATCACCGGGCTCACCGTGAGGTAGTCGGCGTCCGGGCTGAACTCGTCGCCGTCGTTGGGGGTCGTCGACCCGGGGATGGACAGGCGCTGACGGAAGGCGGCGCGGGCTCCCGGACCCCAGAGATCGCCGAAGGTGAGCGGGGTCTCGCCGGGTCCCCAGCCGCGTCCGGCGGTGAGGTTGAGTTCGCGCGCCAGCCAGTCGGTGAGGGCCGGACCGTCGTCGCTGAGGTGCCCGGCGCACAGCCCGAACCCGTTGCTGTTGACCTCCCGCAACGCCTTGGCCGCCAGGCGCAGGGCGGCGGCCACGACGCCGGCCGCGAGCGTGGGCAGCACCCAGACCAGCAGTGCCCGGAGCAGCGGGCCGACATGTCCGCGCAGCCCTCCGACGAGGGCGAGGGAGGTCGCGAACCACGGCAGCAGCAGCACCAGGGTGGTGAGCGCGAAGGTGCCCGGCGCGCCGCGGATCAGCCGGCCGACCGCTCCCAGCGCCTTCCGGCCCGCCGAGCGCCCGGGCGCGGACAGCGCCATGAGGAAGTCGAAGACGCCCGCGGTGCTCTTGGACGGCTGGAACAGTGCCGCGAGATCGTGCTGCAGCCGCACCGGCAGCTGCTGCAGCCGGGCGAAACCGGCGTCCCCGGTGGTGACACCGGCCTGGCGGGCGAACTCCGCGGCGGCGGCGAGCACCGCGGCGATGGCCCCGGCGGAGGAGCCGCCGATCTTGCGGAAGCGGTACCGGGTGTGCAGCGCGACCGCGGCGGTGGGGTAGACGACGCCGCTGGTGATCCCGCCCTTCATCACGAGGTCGCACTCGAGCAGGGCTTGCGGGGCCGGGACGCCGGCGGGGTCGGCGGAAGTGGGGGTTTCGGACATCACGCCCTCCTTGGCGGTGATGTGACCATGGTGGGCACCCCCGGCCCCCGGGTCAACGTCTCGACGGTCCAAATACCCGGGCCGCTCCTACCATCGGCTCATGCTGCTCGCCCAGGTCGTCGACACCTCGCGCACGCTGGCCGCCACCCGCTCACGCACCGCGAAGACGAGCGCGCTGGCCGCCCTCCTCCGGGACGCCGCCGGCGACGGCACCCGCTCGGTCGAGCTGGTCACCGCACTTCTGTCGGGCTTCGTCCCGCACGGCCGCTTGGGCGTCGGCTACCGGTCGCTGTCCGGGCTCCCGGACGCAGCCCCCGACGGCA
>JAJYQH010000123.1 GCA_021794705.1 Actinomycetes bacterium
CGCCCCGTGGCAGCCGGCCCGCTGGCGCGGCGCCTGGCACTGACGGCTCGATGTCGGACGCCGACGGGCTCGACTGGCTGCTCTCGGCGGCGGCCGGGCTTCCCGGCGTCCGTATCGAGGACCGGCAGGCGTGGGGCTGCCTCATCCTCTGGGTGGCCGACCGGTGGTTCGGAATGGTGATCCCCGACAGCCGCGGCGAGGTGCTGGTGAACCTCAAGGGCGACCCGGACCTCAACGCGGCGCTCGTCGGCGAGCACGACTGGATCATCCCCGCGTACCACATGAACAAGAAGCACTGGATCTCGCTGCGCCTCGGTCATCCGGACGCCGACCGCGGCCTCGCGCTCGACCTGCTCGACGCGTCGTGGCACGCCACCGTGGCGGGCCTGCCGCGCCGGGTCGCCCGGCCGCTGCTCCTCGTGCGGGAGGGCGCCCTCGAGGGCGACGAGTGAGTGCCCGGCTACGGGGTGAAGCGACGGACCTCCTGCGGCCAGCCGCACGCCGCGGCCACCTTGCCGGCCCAGGTCCGCGCGGCCTCGTCGTCGGGCACGTCGATGATCGTGAGACCGCCGAGGAATTCGGCCGAGTCGCTGTAGGGCCCTTGGCTGTACGTCACCGTGCCACCCGTGGGGTCGGCGGTGAATGCGCGCCGCCGATCCTCGTCCAGCCCTCCGGCAACGACGAGCACCCCGGCGTCCCGCATCTCGGCGACGACCGCCCGCGCGAGGGGGCCGCGTCCGCGGAACCACTCCTCGCTGTGGTCGCCCACCCACTGCTGATTGAAGTAGATGAGGTACTGGGTCACGGGCGCTCCTGGCGTCGGAGGGGTGCTGGCCACCTCAACCTACGCGCCGAGGGGACCCGCCCCCCGGACTCAGCGGCCGAAGACGCGGCTGAACAGTCCGCCGCGGGCGGACTTGGCCGCGGCGATCTCCTCGGGCGTGTGCCGGCCGTTGCACCACTGGTTCTTCGGCACGGACGCCTTCACCTGCGAGATGTGCTGGCCGCAGCCGGCCCACGTCGTCTTGCCGCAGACCTTGCAGCGGGTCGCATGGCACATATCGGTTCCTCCCGGATCGCCTTCTGAGGGCCGGTGCCCCCAACCCGGGTAACCATACCCCCCGGGGTAAGCAAGTCAAACTCCCGTGAGGATGCTCTCGTGGGGGATGAACGGGCGGGGCTGCGGATCGAGGCCGGCCCGGGCGACGGCCTCGCGCACGGCGTCCCGGAGGTCGGCGGCCGAGATCGGGCGGTCCTGCGGCTCCTTCTCGAGGCACGCCAGCACCATCGCGGCGAGTTCCTCGGGCACGCGCTCGGGCAGCTCGGGCGGGGGCGACATGAGGTGGGCCAGCGCGGTGGCGATCGGCGTGTCGCGGGCAAACGGCTTGTGGCCGGTGAGCATCTCGTGGGCGACCACCCCGAGGGCGTACAGGTCGCTCTGCGGTGTGGCCCGCTTGCCCTCGGCCTGCTCGGGACTCAGGTAGTGCGGCGTCCCGAGGATCTCGCCCATCCGGGTCTCGACCACGGCGTCGGTGGCGTGGGCGATGCCGAAGTCGCTGAGCTTCACGACACCGTCGGCGGTGATGAGGATGTTGCTCGGCTTGACATCGCGGTGCACGATGCCGTGCTCGTGGGCCACGGCGAGGGCCGCGGCCACCTGCGACATGACCGACCACACGAGGGCCGGGCGCTGCGCGCCGGTGGAGGCGACGAGCTTGGCGACGGTCGTGCCGGGCACGAGTTCCATCACCATGAAGGCGAGCCCGTCGTCCTCACCGGAGTCGCAGACGTGGACGATGTTCGGGTGGCGGAGTTCGCCGGCGAGGCGGGCCTCCTCGCGGAAGCGGGCCGCGAAGGTCTGCTCCTCGGCGGTGTGCGGGTGCATGATCTTGATCGCAAGCGTTTCTTCGGTCTCAAGATCGGTGCCCGACCACACTTCACCCATGCCGCCGGAAGCGATGCGGGAGGAGACGCGGTAGCGCCGGGCAAGCACGTAGCCATCATGCAGGCGGTGCATACAGTCCCCTATCTTTTGCTCAAGGCTACGTCAGGGGCCCGGGCAGCGACGACACGGGGGGCCAGTCCACGCCCCAAGGGGTGGCGGGTCAGCTTTTCACGACGGTCCGCGCGCCGAGGACGTCAGGGAATAATGTCCGCGTGACTCACCCCCGCCTCGCGCGACCACAGTGGTGGCATGACGCCGTCGTCTACCAGATCTACCCCCGCAGCTTCGCCGACGCCCACGGCGACGGACTCGGCGACATCCCCGGGATCACCAGCAGGGTCGGCTACCTGAGCGCATTGGGAGTGGACGCCGTCTGGCTGTCCCCCTTCTACCCCTCCCAGCTCGCCGACGGCGGCTACGACGTCGACGACTACCGCGACGTCGACCCGCGCCTGGGCTCGCTCGAGGAGTTCGATGAGATGGTGGCGGCCCTGCACGCCGCGGGCATCGGGGTGATCGTCGACCTCGTACCCAACCACTCATCCAACCGGCACGCGTGGTTCCGGGCGGCGCTGGCGGCGTCCCCCGGCTCGCCGGAACGGGCGCGCTACCTTTTCCGCGACGGGGCCGACGGCGGCGCCCTGCCGCCCAACGACTGGGAGAGCCTGTTCGGCGGCTCCGCGTGGACGCCGGCCGGCGACGGCCAGTGGTACCTCCACCTGTTCGCCCCCGAGCAGCCCGACCTCAACTGGGACAACCCCGAGGTGCGGGCGGACTTCGAGCACACCCTGCGGTTCTGGAGCGACCGGGGGGTCGACGGCTTCCGCATCGACGTCGCGCACGGGCTGGTGAAGAACCTCGCCGAACCCTGGCCGCCCCAGAAGGAGATGGAGGACTGGCCGCGTCCCGACGGCTCGCACCCGCTGTGGGACCGGGACGAACTCATGAACGTCTACCGCTCGTGGCGCCGGGTGTTCGACTCCTACGACCCGCCGCGCTTCGCGGTGGCCGAGGCCGCGGTGCACCCGTCACGCCGCGCGCGTTACGCCTCGCCGGAGACCCTGGGCCAGGCGTTCAACTTCGCCATGCAGGAGGCCGACTGGCGACCCGACGACTTCCACCGCGTCATCGACGCCGCGCTCAGCGACGTCGCCGACACCGGCTCGTCGACCACCTGGCTGCTCGGCTGCCACGACTCGCCCCGGGTGGCCTCGCGCTACGGGCTGCCGCTCATCCCCGAGCCGCGGGTGTTCGCCGACCTCAAGGGCGAGCGGCCGTTCCGGCACGACAGCCAGTGGCTGGCCCGGCAGTGGCTGCTCACCGACGGCCGGGCACCCGAGGTCGACCTGCCGCTCGGACGCCGCCGCGCCCGGGCCGCCGTCCTCGTCGAGTTCGCCCTGCCCGGGTGCACGTACGTCTACCAGGGCGACGAACTGGGACTGCCCGAGGTCGCCGACCTGCCGCGGGAGGTGCTGCAGGACCCGATGGCCGGCCGCTCCACCCGGGAGAAGGGCCGCGACGGCTGCCGGGTGCCCCTGCCGTGGGCGTCCGACCGGCACGCCCTCGGCGGCAACTCCTTCGGGTTCGGCAGCGACGGGGCGCACCTCCCCCAGCCCGACTGGTTCGGCGACTTCGCCGTCGACGTCCAGGAGGCCGACCCCACGTCGAGCCTGGCGATGTACCGGCAGGCCCTCGAACTCCGGGCGTCGCTCACCGCCACCCCTCCCGGAGAGTTCGAATGGGTGGCCGGCCCGTCCGGCCTGCTGCACTTCCGCCGCGGCGCGTGGCACTGCCTCACCAACTTCACCGACGAGCCGCTGCCGCGACCGGAGGGCGAGGTGCTGCTCTGCAGCGCCCCGGAGGGAGCCGCGGGCGGCGTCCCCGCGAACGCGACGGTCTGGCTGCGCTCGGAGTGACGACTCGCCGGGCGCCTTGTGAC